>JANNAO010000332.1:0-1757 GCA_031384405.1 Verrucomicrobiota bacterium
AAACCGTTCAAGAGCCGCGCCGCGCACATCTTTCGCGCGCGACCGGATGGCTCGCGGCTGGAACCGGTGATGACTGGCGGCATGGATAATCCGGTCGGCCTCGACTTCACGGCAGAAGGTGAACGGATTTTGTGCGGCACTTTCTTTGATCGGGAAGTGCCCGGCCATCGGGACGGACTCATCCACGCGATCTACGGCGGCGTTTATGGCAAGGTGAACAATGTGCTCGACGGTCACAAACGCACCGGCGATCTCATGCCCGTGATGACGCACATGGGTGCCGCCGCGCCGAGCGCCGTCATCCGCTACAAGTCGGGAGTGTTCGGTGAGGAGTATCGCGACAACCTGTTTTGCTGCCAGTTCAACTTGCGCAAAGTTTCGCGCCACATCCTCAAGCCGGACGGCGCGACGTTCAAAACCACCGACAGCGATTTTCTTGTTTCCGACAGCATGGACTTTCATCCGACCGATGTGATCGAGGACGCCGATGGCAGCCTGCTCGTGATTGACACCGGCGCGTGGTACAAGCTGTGTTGTCCGACCTCGCAACTCGCCAAGCCCGACGTGCTCGGCGCGATTTACAGAATCCGCCGCAAAGGCATGACCCGGGTGGACGATCCGCGCGATGCGAAAATTTCCTGGGCAAAATCAACTCCAGCAGAATTGGCTGCTTTGCTTTTGCTGGATCGCCCCGTGACCGTGGAGCGGGCAATTCAGGAATTGGCGAAGCGTGGAACAGAATCCATCCCCGCGCTTGTGGAAGTTTTGAAGAAGTCAAAGAACCTGGACGCGCGCAGGAATTCCGTTTGGGCGTTGACGCGGATTGACGATCCGAAAGCGCGCTGGGCTGTGTATTCCGCGTTTCCCGCAGGCCCGAACTCTCATCTGTCGCCGGATGATTCGACAGTTCAGGTCGCCCTGTATTCAGTGGGGCTTTGGCGCGATTGGAATCGGATCGTCGCGGGTAACTTTGATTCCTTCTGGGCGGTCGTTGCGCTTTCCGATGCGTTGCAAAGTCGGAATGTCGCGTTGCAAAGAACCGCCATCGAAACTTGTGGCCGGACGGCATCGGACACGAATCACGCGGTTCGCCTGTTACTCGGCAGCGCGGATTACGATTCTCATAATCTGCTGCGGAGACGTGATCGTGTCCTTGAACACGCGCTCACCTACGCACTCATTGAACTTAACAATCCGGCAACGACGGCGGCAGGGCTGACGAACCGGTTCATGCAACGCCTCGCCTTGATCGCGCTCGACCAGATGGACGCGGGCAGCTTGAAGGCCAGGCAAGTGCTGCCGTTTCTCAACTCAACAAATGCCGAGATGCGGACGACCGCTGCCTGGGTCGCTGGCCATCATCCTGAATGGGGCGGCGCGCTGGCGGGATTTTTCCGTGAACAACTCGCCGCGAAAACATTGAGCGATAAAGACCGTCAGGAACTGGAGCAACAACTCGCGCAGTTCGCGGGCAACGATGCGATTCAGCAACTCATCGCCGAAACCCTGAACGCGGAAGCCACACCCGCAGGCACGCGGCAACTGCTGTTGCAATTGATGGCTCGCGCCAGTTTGAAACAAACGCCGAAGGGCTGGGCCGAAGCGGTGCGCGCGGCACTGGAGCAGAGTGACGAGGTCATCGTCCGCGCCGCCACCGCCACGGCCCGCTCGCTCGGCCAGATCAAAACCAATCCGCCAACTTTCGCAGCGCAACTGCATCGCCTCGCACGCGACCCAGCCCGGCCCGACGATTTGCG
>JANNAO010000094.1:0-2194 GCA_031384405.1 Verrucomicrobiota bacterium
GTCGGGCCGCCGTTGTTTTGCAACGGACCGAGCAAGGGACTCACACCGACGACATTGTGAGTTGTCGTTCCGGTGATCGTAAGGCCGGTGGTGTTCTGGATCAGATTGTAATCGCTGGAGGTGATGCTGCCACTGCCATCGGGATCAGTGCCCGCGCTGTTAGCTCCCAAGATCGTGTTGCCCAGGTTCGCGCCGCCGGTGCTGAGGCCGCCGCCATAATCAGCTTGATTGCCAGCCACAGTGCAGTGGCGAATTGTCAGGACGGAACCAACGTCATAAATGCCGCCGCCAAAATCGAACGGGCTGCCGTCGGCGGAGTTATTGGCCACGGTGCAATTGGTCAAGGCGAGGCTTTGTTCGTTGTCAATTCCACCACCGGAGCCGCCGCCAAAACCGCCGAGGCCATTGCCGGCGGTCGCGTGGTTACCGCTCACCGTGCAGCGAGTCGCGGTGCCTGTGCCAAACGTGTAAAGCCCGCCGCCGTAGCCTTGTCCGCCCATGCCGTTGTTGCCGCCGGAGTCATTGCCGCCCACACCGCCGGTGGACGTATTGTTGAGGAGGCTGCAATCCATCAGCGTAAGCTTTGCGATATTGCAAACGCCACCACCCGATGCGTTGCCGCCATTCCCCGCGAAGCTGGGCAGGCCGTTTCCGCCGCGCCCGCCCACGACGGCGTTGTTGCTGATGATGCAGCCGCTTAACGTGAGTGTGGCTTCGTTCATTATTCCGCCACCGCGCGCCGCGCCGCCGTTTGCCTCCGGGAAACCGGTACTGCCCACGACCCGGCCATCGCGGATGGTCAGGCCTTCAATCGTATTGGTGCCGCCGAGAATGTTGAAGACACGGCTTGTGTTGTTGCCACTGATGCTCAGGACGTTTGCGCCGGGACCGATCATATAAACACTCTTCAAGATCACCAACTCCCCGCTGGTAAGTCGGATGATATTGGTGACGTTGGGCGCGAAGGTCACAATCACGCCGTTGCTTAACGAGGCGTTGAAAAGGATCTGCCGCAACGACCCGGCTCCCGCGTCGTTCGTGTTGATCACAACCAATGAAGGCGGCGGCGGCGCACAACTTCCAATCGTTGCTCCATTGGCCAGATAATTCTGAAGTTGGAAAGAGGGCACCAGAACGGTCTGATTTCGATAACAGAGGGTCACCATTTGCGCGGAAGATTCCCGGGGCGACATCGCCAACCAACCCGTGGTGATAAGCACGAACACCCAAGACAAGGGTAGAAACCGGGGATATGGGTTCATAGCATTCCCAGCGTGCGTTTTGAGACGCGTAAAGTCACGCTTATTCGCAAATCCAGCTTATTCGAGAATCCGCAAGCGGCGGGAAACTCCCGCCGAACCGGGAATTTCACCCCGGGGCAGAGCAGTCACGCGTTCGCGCAATAATTCTCTTTTGCAAATGTCCAGGGGTGTCTAGCCTAAAAGTATGGTTGCCATGAAAACAAAACTTAAACCCGTGAAACTTTCCGCCAAGCGCGCCGTCGCTGCTTCAACCCACGCCGTCGTGCCGCTAAAAGATCGGCGATTGAACTTCGGCAACAAGTGGGACTTCGCGCCCGCGCCGGAGGATTCCAAGAATTACGTCATCGCGCCGCAGCATGAGTTGTTCATCAATGGCAAGTTCGTCGCGCCAACGTCGGGAAAATATTTTGAGTCCATCAATCCCGCCACCGAGCAGACGCTCACGACGATTGCGGCGGCGAATGCCGAGGACGTTGACAGCGCAGTCAAAGCGGCGCGCAAGGCTTACGCAAAGGTCTGGAGCAAGATGCCGGGGCGCGAGCGCGGCAAATATCTGTATCGCATCGCGCGCATCATCCAGGAGAAGTCGCGCGAACTGGCGGTGCTCGAAACGATGGACGGCGGCAAGACCATCAAGGAAAGCCGCGACGTGGATTTGCCGCTCGTGGCCGCGCACTTTTTTTATTACGCGGGCTGGGCGGACAAGTTGAAATACGCGTTCCCCGGCAAAACGCCGCAGCCGCTCGGTGTGGCGGGGCAGATCATTCCGTGGAATTTTCCGCTGCTCATGGCCGCGTGGAAAATCGCGCCCGCGCTCGCGTGCGGCAACACCGTCGTGCTCAAGCCCGCCGAAACCACGAGCATCACCGCGCTGCACCTCGCGCAGATTTTTCAGGAAGCCGGCCTGCCCGACGGCGTGGTGAACATCATCA
>JANNAO010000390.1:0-5442 GCA_031384405.1 Verrucomicrobiota bacterium
ACATCGGGGATGGTGAAGCGTCCATCGGCATCGGCGCGCGTCCAGAATTGATAAAACTTGGCGTCGCGTTGCCAGTCCACTTCCGCCGGAAAACCTCCGCGTTGTCCGCCGGGGAAATTGGTGAAGCCGCCGGGAGGTGGAGCGTTGGTGAGGTTGCGTCGACCTGTTCCGCTGCCGAAGTTGACGCGCGGTGGTGTGTAATCGGGAGCAGTCACGCCAACCCACACGTTGCTGATCTGAAGGTTGGGATCGAGTGGGTCGCGCAAAATAATCTGACCGCTCACGGTGCTGCGTTGGGCTTCGCGCGGGTAAAGAGGATCAGCGAGCCAGTTGTAAGGCCAGCGTGTGGATTCAACGGCAGAGCGAGCCAGTGCATCGCGCCACATCGCTTCTTGAGTTGTTGCAAAGTTGCAGTAGATGGCGAACGGCCCGATGAGTTTCGTCCACTCTTCATCTTCCCCGACGACGAGCGAGCTGCCGCCGTAATGACTGCCGAGCCACATGTTCAGGAGCGTGGGCGTGCCGCCGGGATTCACGTCGAGATGGCCGGTGAGTTCAGCTTTGGTCGGTCCGCCGGCCATGTATTCAAAACTGGGATTGATGAACCACAGTCCGATGTTGTGTTTCGTGCTGGACCAACCGTAAGCCGGGATGTCGAAGATGACGGCTGAGTAATCGTATTTGTGTTCGGCGTGACCTTTGTGGATGCCGGTGGTCATGCGGCGGGCTTCCTTGAGATTGAGCGGCGCGCCCGCGTCCCAATCCGCAGGGGACGGCATCTGGCGGCGACGATCTTTATCAATGGTCATGTAGTCGAACACATCGGGATTCAACTTGGCCGCGTAGCGCGCTTCACCGACGTTGAAGCTGGGATAGCCGCGTTTGTGCGACCAGATGAGATAGGTGTAGAGCCAACTCTCGCCGCGACCGAGCGAGTAGCGCACATCTACGTCGAGCGGGGAATTGGTCGAGCCGGGTGCGTTGTGGAAATTGCAGGAGACTTCCACGCGGTCGCCGTTGTTGGATTTGGGATCAATGCGAACTGTGGTGGAATGAACGCCGCCGGGACGCGCGCGACCGACACTTGACCAGTAACCACCGAGCGCGCCGCCGCTGCTGTCTTGCGCGAGCAATTCCTGGCCTTTGTATCGGATGGAGAAAACTTCGCCGGAATCCTTCTCGATGCGGACGTTGAGGATGCCGTTATCGAGGAAGAATGTTTGCGGGCTTTCTTTCAAGGTGACTCCCGGATCCGCTGCGAGGAGAAGCGAGGGAATGAAAGCCGCGACGAAGAAGGCGAGAAAGCGATGAGATGGCATGGTCATGTTGACGGGGAAGTCTTGTTGAAATTCAGGTGATAGCTCAATGCGGAAGTAGTGGTGTGCGTTGAAATAAAAAGGGCGGCAGAAAAATCTGCCGCCCTGATGTATCAGTGTTTGAGAACAATCACGCCTTGCGACGTTTCGCAATCAAGAGGGACAGACCTGCGATGCCCGCCAGTGCCAAACTCGACGGTTCAGGCACAGCGATGACGGAGAGGATGCCAGTCGTGTTGAAGATGGATGTGTCCCAAACCAAACCGGAATCAAGCGCGGGAAGGTTGAGTGCGGAGAATGAGCCGCTGATGCTTGGAGAATTGAACAAGTCGAACAAGTCGCCCGCGATCAGGGCTGCGCCGATGTTCACGATGTTTCCTGTGCCGTTGAGCGTCAGTGCGCCGCCAACGTTCAGGAGGTCTGCGTTTTGACCTGCGGTGCGATCCAGTTGGAAGAGTGAAGAAGCAGTTGCCCCCAATGTCAGAGTTGTTGTGAAAGACAGCGTTCCGATGACTCCCGCTGCGGCACCGGCATCAAGCTGACCGTTGACGGTTGTGATGCCGCCGAGTGTGCCCGCACCGCCGAGTGTGGCTGTGGCTGCTACTGTTGTCGCACCTGCGCCGATGGTGCCGTTGACGATGAGTGAGCCGCCGTTCACAGCGGTTGCTCCGGTGTAGGTGTTGCCTGTGCCGGAGATGATCTGCGTGCCCGTGCCGACTTTTGTGAGACTTAATGTTCCAGCGGATTGAATGATGTTTCCGGTGAAGTTGGCGGACGCTTCATTGTTTTGGCCGACAGTCAAACCACGCGCGCCGGTACCAATCTTGGTGACATTTCCTGCGCCGGACAATCCATCCACTGTTTGGCTGGCGTTGTTGAGTTGCATGAACGCACCGGAAGCGATGGACAAATCCGTGTTGACCGGCAATCCGCCGGACACGATGTCAATCGAACCGCCGCTGATCGTCGTCGCGCCGGTGTAAGTTTTTGCCGCAGTCGTGATGCGGAGTGCGCCAGGGCCGACCTTGTTGATGCCATACGCGCCGGAGATGTTGCCCGCGACATCAATGCGCGTGTTGCCGCCGAAGTTGACGGCGAAGGTGGTGTCCTGTTGCAACGCCATGTTGAGGTTGATGCTGGCGATGGCGAGGTTTCCGCTGTTGGTCACATGCCCCGCGAGGTTGATCGCGTTTCCGTTCAAGATGTATTGGTTGATCATGGTGATCGAACCGAACTGGGTGTTCGCGGCGAAATCATTGATTGTTGTGCGTGTGCCACCAGCAACGGGCGCCACGTTGAAGAACAGGTTGTCCGCAGCGACGGGGGCAATCGCCCCGGCCCAAGCCGTGTTGCTCGACCAATAGGGAACGGCCGCCGCAGTGCTTGTCCATGTGCGGTCGGCGGCGTTGGCGTTGGGGATGAGTGCTGCGGCTAAAATTGCAGTCAGGCTGGCGATGCGACGGAACATATTTTTACTTTTTAAGTCGGTTTGGTTTCTGAATAAGCAGAGGATGACCGAGTTGCTTGAACCTGTGTATCCCCAGTACTGGTGAGATTTTGGGGACGATCAATAGACGGATTGAAATTCGTAGCTGCCTGAGCCGACTTCAAGGATCGCACGGTCGCCGCTTCTTTGGATTAGTTTTACGCCGTGAGTCTTTGAAATGGCCGCGCTGCCTTCGGTGTTCGGCGTGATGCTTTTAGCCGCGAACGTCTCAAATGTCTTCAGCGGCGGTGCGGCGGTTGAAAGTCCACGAAGTTCGCCACCCGGAACGTTGACGACGTTTGCCGTTATCCATTTGCCCGCATCAAATCCCGCCGTGTCCCACCCGCGTTGAGCGAGGCGCGCGTCGAAATCTTCTCCGCCATAAACACACGAGAACGTGATCGCGCCCGCGTGTTTCTGCCAGCGTTCGTCCGTGACGATGGTTTCCACCGAGCCATCCGCGTATTCGATCTCACCGCGCTTTGTGTCTCCACTGAAAATAGCGAAGAACGGATTTTGGATGGGTGGATCAATGGATTGCTGGATTTCATCCGAGTCCCTCTGTGTTCTCCGTGGTTAAAACAACTTTGACTTCGCGCCTGCCTTTCGCGTTTCATCTGCACGCGTGATTGATACCGAAGAAAGACTTGCTGCGTTTATTCCCGTCGTGCGCGCGGCGGATTGGATCGCTGTGGACACGGAGGCGGACAGCTTGCACGCTTACCCGGAAAAGGTGTGCCTCATCCAGATCAGCACCAGCGCGGGGGATCGCTTGGTTGACCCGCTCGCGGACATCAATATTGATTCCCTGCTCGACGCGCTTTCCGGCCACCAACTCATCATGCACGCGGCGGATTATGACATGCGCCTGTTCTACAAGCATCATGGGTTCAAGCCGAGTTCGATCTTCGACACGATGCTCGCGGCGCGGTTGCTGGGTTATCGCGAGTTTGGTCTGGGTGCGCTGGTTGAAAAAATTCTCAGCGTGAAGCTGGACAAAGGCCCGCAGAAAGCGGACTGGGCGCGGCGACCTTTGACCGAGCGGATGGAAGTCTATGCCCGCAATGACACGCATTATCTCAGGAAGCTGGCGAATCATCTCACACGCGAACTGACGGAGAAACATCGTTTGGACTGGCACACCGAATCCTGCGCCCGGCTTATTGCAGAATGTTCGCGCCCTGCGCCGGATGAATCCGACACAGTCTGGCGCATCAAAGGCAGTCACGTTCTCAATCGCGCTGGACTTGCCGCCATGCGTGAGCTTTGGCAATGGCGCGAGGACGAAGCCATCGCTGCGAACCGTCCGCCGTTTTTTATTCTCTCGCACGACAAGATGGTGGCCATCGCCGAGGCTGCTGCCGCGAATCAAGAGATTGACCCCATCTTCCCGCGACACCTTTCGCCGCGTCGGCGCGACGGGATTGCCAAGGCGATCAAGGCTGCGTTTCTGCGCTCCGAAGATTCGTTCCCACAAATCCTCCGCAACCGCACACAGCGTCCCTCGGAAGCGGAGCGTCGTCGCTTTCATCTGCTGGAGGAACGTCGAGATTCCGTGGCGCACACCTTGGGCATTGATGCGACGATCATCGCACCCCGTTCCGTGCTGGGCGATCTGGCGAACGATTGGGAAAAAAACTCCACGAACTTGATGAACTGGCAGCGCGGGTTGTTGCAGGGCTAAGTCAGCTTACCCTTGGCGCGTTTGAATCTTGCGATTAACGGAATCGCGCTCGCCACCACGCAACTCCATCCAAGCCAATCGCCGTGTCGGTTATAGAATGTTCGTGCGCGTGAGCCGTCGTTCGAGACTGGAATCTCCCATGTCACCACGCCCGCTGCGTATTCGTTTCCGTTTCCATCGCGCAAGGTTTCGCGCATCCGCCCACGCTCATCCACCCAACAAGTGATGCCCGTGTTGCAACAGCGGAGCAGGGGAACGCCGTTCTCCACGGCACGAAACGCGGCACTGGCGAGGTGTTGCCACTGCGACGCCTTTTCTCCGAACCAACCGTCGTTGGTGAGGTTCACCATGAAATCTGTTTCGCCATCCACATGATCGCGGACGTGATGCGGGAAGGTATCTTCAAAGCAGATGAGCGGCGCGGCTTTCACGTTGCCGATCTGGAATTGGTTGATGCGTTTTCCTGAAGTGTAGCTGCCGGTGATGGGCGTGAACCATTTGATGAAGGGCAGGGCATCCACCAGCGGAACGTATTCACCGAAGATTACGAGCTGACGTTTGTGATAGCTGCCAGCGAATTGCCCCGCGGGATTGAAAAGATACGCTGCGTTGAAAACATCGTAGCGGCTGTCGCGGGTCGGATTGGACTTCTCCATCACGTCGTCCGTACAGAACATCATCCAGACGCCATGTCGCTGGATGAGATTGGTAATGGCGGCAAAACTTTCATCCGTCAGTTCAGGCAACGCAGCTTCCGGCCAGAGCAGTAGGTCAGTTTCGTTGGTCAACGCGCTTTCAGTGAGGGCGATCAGATGGTTGAAGCGATTCGTGTTCTCGGATGAATCCCAGATCATCGTCTGCGGGACGGCGGGTTGGATGAATGTCACGCGGATTGAATCCGTCGCATCCGTGGCGTGGCGTATCCGGGACATTCCGTTGACGAATAATCCGATGAC
>JANNAO010000406.1:0-87421 GCA_031384405.1 Verrucomicrobiota bacterium
GATATAAAGGTCGTGTTCAATTCACAACCCAATCAGAACAAATCTAATTATGAAGAAGTATTCAATTCTTGCGGCTGTCGTTGCCGCCGTCTGTGCAGGCTCAACTGCCTCAGCGCAGTTTTCTATCACCGCGATGTCGTCTTTCAGTCCCAACAACGATGGTTGGTGGGCGCCGCTTGAAGCGGGCTATGCGCACTTGGAAGGCACGGGAGATCGGCAACGCGGGTTAGATTTTGGAAATGGTGAATTGTATTTGGTAAGCCGCGCACTCAGCACAACGTCGGTACGCAGGCTGGACAGCTTGTCTGGTGCTGAAGTTGGGAATCTCAGCATGACTGGTGTGACAGGTGGCACATTCACTATGAACAAGGTTGGGGTTGCGGCTGATGGCATTATTTACGGAGCGAACCTAACAGCAACTGCCAATGCGGCTGGTTCACCCTACAAGGTCTATAGTTGGGCGAATGCGGCTGCCGCACCTGTTGTAAAATACTCAGGAGCTCCTCTGGCTGCCGTCCGAACGGGTGACAGCTTCGCAGTGAGCGGATCGGGAAGCAGCACACGCACTTCTACCGGGTTTCAAATCACGGGAACCTCGGCTGCTGCGGGAAGTGCGGGCACAAATGGCTATGCGATCATTGACCCCACTGCTGGCACTGGAACGGCGATCTCGTTCGCAGGCAATCCTCCGAACGGTGGTGACTTCCGCCTTGGTATGACGTTCGGCCCAAGCGGCCAAGTTTGGGGTACTCAGGGAGCGTTCAACATTCGTGAAACCAGTTACTCTGGCTCGACCGGCACATTGCTTGGAACTCCTACAGGTCTGATTTCAAACGCTGAAAACGCCCTGTCATTTGCCACCGTCAACGGACTAAACATCCTTGCTACGATGAGCACGGGAGATGCAACAGTTCGGATTTACGACGCATCCAATCCGCTCGCGTTGATTCTGTTGGGATCCAAAAACAATACGGTTGGCGCACTCGCCGCAAATGGCAATGCCGCTGGCGATGTCACGTTCGGCGCACAAACAGACAATGGCAATGGCACAACGACCGTTCAAGTCTATGCTCTTCGCACCAACGCGGGTATCCAAGCCTTCAACGTGGTTGTTCCTGAACCCACAACCGGAGCACTGCTTGGGCTTGGCATCAGCGCACTGATTGCTTCGCGTCGTTCACGCAAATAATCCCTAAACGAACCCAAAGGCCGGCTCGCAAGAGCCGGCCTTTTTTGTTTCAGCGGTAAATCCCAGAGAGAGCGGATGAGTGCACTTGTGTTGGCGCGCTCGCTTTCCCTGCACCGAACATCACTGGCAGAGAACCTTAAAAGCAGGGTGTCTATTTGAATCTCATCCCAAGAAGTGGTGCGGAATGATTTTTAATTTCTAATTTTTACCCGGTTCTGATTCCCTGTCACTCATGCCGAAGTCATCTCTCGCTGCTCTTGTTGCTCACGCCGACAAAATCCTCAACACCGCTGGCATCGGTGATTATGACGGCGCGGTGAATGGGTTGCAGGTGGAGAACGCCGGGCAGGTCACGCGCATCGCGGCCACAGTGGATGCCAGCCTCGCAACGGTGAAGCTCGCGATCAAAGCAAAGGCTGACTTGATGATCGTGCATCACGGATTGTTCTGGTCGCCGCAACAGCCATGGACGGGAAAGAAGCACGAACTCATCCGCGCATTGATCGAGAACAACATCGCGATCTACAGCTCGCATCTGCCACTGGACGCGCATCCCAAGCTCGGTAACAACGCGTTGCTTGGTGCTGCGCTTGGTTTCAAGAAGCTGCGTCCATTCTTTCAAAGTCATGGGCAACAAATTGGGTTAAAGACCGAATTGAACATTTCGCGTGATGAACTCGCAGTCCGGCTGAATCGCGCTACGGGTGAAAAGCCCCGCGTGATTCCAGGAGGCCCGAAAACATGTCGCCGTATCGGTGTTGTGACCGGAGGCGCAGGCGGGGATTTGAAAGCGGCTGCCGCCGAGGGCGTGGATACTTTCATCACTGGCGAAGGGCCGCACTGGACGTATGCGTTGGCGGAGGAGTTGGGGATCAATGTTCTCTACGGTGGTCATTACGCGACGGAAACTTTCGGCGTGAAAGCTCTCGCTGCACATCTCTCCTATAAGTTTCGTGTGCCGTGGACTTTTCTCGATCATCCGACGGGGCTTTGATGTGTGTCAGGATGGTATGAGCTAGAAGGTTGCTGGTTCGCGTTGCGCCGTCGTTCCTTTGCGTCTTTGCGTTAAAAATCTACCGCATGGATATGGTGTGGTTGAGTTCCCCTGCCAGTGTTTCATGGACAAGGAAGTTGGATTCCACTAAACCTGACCTTGCGATTCACGGTATAATCCTGACCCGATGTCTGGCGACTGGTTGTTTCGCACGGCCTGTGAATTTGTCCTGGCCTTGTCCAAAGCTGACTCCAATGAAAACTTCAAAAACTCTATCGAATAACTCCTGGGAACATTTCAAAAAGTTTTACAAAGAATTTCCACCCATCGAACTCGCGATGGATTTAAGCCGCATCGGCGTCAGTGAGGCGTTCTTCCAAAAGATGGAGAAACCGATGCAAAAGGCATTCGCATCCATGAAGGCGTTGGAAGGCGGCGCAATCGCAAATCCTGACGAAGGGCGGATGGTGGGACATTATTGGCTCAGAAATCCTGCATTGTCGCCGACGCGTGAAATTCGCAACGAGATCGAGACAGCACTCAAGAACATCAAGGCATTCACACGAGCGGTTCATGCTGGCAAGATTCGGGGACAGGGCGGCAAGTTCACGAGGATATTGGTCGTGGGAATTGGCGGATCGGCTCTTGGGCCTCAGTTCGTGAATCATGCGCTCGGTAATCCTGGTAAAGACAAAATGGACGCCAGCTTCCTTGATAACACTGATCCCGATGGAATTAAGCGTGTGTTGGCATCCATCGGAAAGGTATTGAATCAAACCCTTTGCCTTGTTGTTTCCAAGTCCGGCGGAACTAAAGAGACGAGGAATGGGATGTTGGAAACAAAAGCTGCGTATGAATCAATGGGGTTTTCATTTGAGAAACACGCCGTTGCCGTGACCGGTAACAATAGTGAGTTGGATAAATATGCCGTTAAGAACAATTGGATAACTAGGTTTCCGATGTGGGATTGGGTTGGCGGGCGCACGAGCGAGCTTTCAGCAGTGGGGGTTTTGCCCGCTGCATTACAAGGATTTGACGTGGATTCAATGCTGGCGGGAGCAAAAGCCTGCGATGATTTGACTCGCATTGGACAAATTGAGAAAAACCCAGCGGCATTGCTGGCGTTGAGTTGGTATTGTGCTGGAGGAAATGGAGCAGGCACGAAGAACATGGTGGTTATCCCCTACAAAGACCGGCTCGAAATCTTTTCCAAATACCTCCAGCAATTACTTATGGAATCTTTGGGCAAAGAAAAGAACTTGGCTGGCAAGGTCGTGAATCAAGGGATCACAGTTCTAGGAAACAAAGGCTCTACAGACCAACACTCTTACATACAACAACTAAGAGACGGACTAAATGACTTCTTTTTGACATTCATCGAGGTTCAAAAAGATCAGAATGGTAAAGCTCTCGTTGTTGAAGATGATTATACGTCTGGTGATTATTTGAGCGGTTTTCTCTACGGAACACGACAAGCAATGCTTGAGAATGGTCGCTTGACGTTGACGCTAACAATCCGCGAAGTCACACCAGCAAGCATTGGGGTGTTGATTGCACTCTATGAGCGAGCGGTTGGGTTTTATGCATCGTTAGTCGGAATCAATGCCTATCACCAACCAGGTGTCGAATCTGGGAAGAAAGCCGCGACGCGCATTCTGAACATTCAAAAGCAGATTCTGGCAGTGTTGAAATCCAATCGCGGAAAGCCGCAGACAGTGGAGCAGATTGCCGCGACGATTGCAGACAAGAACGAGCATGAACACATCTTCAAAATCCTTGAAAGGCTCTCTACAAATGGTGGCAGACAGGTAAATAAGACTGGTGGCAAAAATCTGTTTGGGGCGACGTACTCAGTTTAGAGGTTGTTGTTCGATGTTCACCTATCCTAAAAATTACGATGTGATTGTTGTTGGTGCTGGCCACGCCGGAGTGGAGGCTTCATTGGCCGCTGCAAGGATGGGTTGCCAAACACTACTTCTCACAACCAATGTTGACACGATTGGTCAGATGTCTTGCAATCCTGCCATTGGAGGGTCGGCCAAGGGACATTTGGTTAAAGAAATTGATGCGCTTGGCGGAGAGATGGGGCAGAACACAGACTTAACGGGACTACAATTCAGAGTTCTTAACCGCAGCAAAGGGCCAGCGATTCGCGCCACGCGAGTTCAATGCGACAAGAAAGCTTACCAACTTCGCTTGAAATGGGTTTGTGAGCGGCAGCCGAACTTGGATGTTAAACAGGGACAAACTGTATCCATAGAAACCGAAAACCAAATTGTCAAAGCAGTCACTACCGCGACAGGGGTAAGATATGTAGGCAAAACAGTTGTTATCACCACCGGAACATTCCTTCACGGGTTAATGCACATCGGTAAAGACAAGCAGCACGGAGGAAGATCAGGTGAAGCTCCATCTGTTGGGATTTCGGAATCGCTGCGAACACTAGGAATAGAGCTTCAACGCCTCAAGACCGGCACACCGCCAAGATTGCTTAAAAGATCAATAGACTTTTCTCGCTTGGAAGCGCAAGGCGGAGATTTGCCGATTCCATACTTCAGCCAGTGGCCGCTTGAGGAGTTCCACGTGGAACAAACGCCTAAAGATTCCCACCTATCAAACCCAAGCAATCCGGAGAGACCGTTTCCGCATGGGTCAATTCTTGAGCGTATTGGAGGACAGTTAAATTGTTTTCTCACGAAGACCACTGCGAGAACAAAAGAGATAGTTCGCGACAATCTGCACTTGTCCCCGATGTATTCAGGGGAAATCGATGGCGTTGGGCCACGCTACTGTCCTTCCATCGAAGACAAGATGGTTAAGTTCGCCGAGAAAGACACACACCAGATATTTCTTGAGCCAGAAGGAATCGAAACAGACGAAATCTATATCAACGGCCTCTCAACCTGCCTTCCGTTTGAGGTCCAAATCCAATTAGTCCGCTCGGTGGTGGGTTGCGAAAATGCGGAGATAATCAGACCAGCATACGCAGTGGAGTATGACTATTCGCCCCCGACGCAGATTTCGCCCACGCTTGAAACAAAAGCGTGTGAGGGTTTGTTCTTGGCAGGCCAAATCAATGGAACTTCGGGTTATGAGGAAGCGGCTGCGCAAGGTTTGATGGCTGGGATTAACGCCTCCAGAAAGTGTCAGGCCAAAACGCCAATCGTTTTAGGAAGGGATCAGGCTTACATCGGCGTGTTGATTGATGACTTGGTCAACCTCGGCACAAATGAGCCGTATCGGATGTTCACATCGCGATCCGAATTTAGGTTATTGCTCCGCCATGACAACGCAGACACGAGGCTGGCTGCAATTGGGCATGAAATCGGTCTTTTGCCGAGTCACCATTTCTCACTGTTCAAGACGAAGCGTAACCTGATTGACGAAGAACTAAAACGGCTCAGAACCACTAGGGCAGGTCGCGATACTCTTGCACAACTGCTCCGTCGCCCAGAAGTCGGCTACGATCAGCTTCCTGATTCAATCAAAACTCTACCAACGCCAGTGAAAGAATCCGTTGAGATAGAGATCAAATATGAAGGTTACATAGAAAGGCAAACTGTTGCGGTAGAAAGAACAAAGAAAACAAATACCAAAACTATTCCCGACAAATTCGATTATCTCTCCATCGTTGGGCTAAGTCGGGAAGCCAAGCAGAAGTTAGCCGCGATTCGCCCACTCACATTAGGCCAAGCATCGAGAATATCCGGGGTCTCACCGGCGGATGTCGCGCTATTGGCAGTGTGGATCAAGAGATTCCCGACAACAGGCAAAAATCAAGAGCCTGCTGGAGGTTGTTTCTCCGGTTGCAACAACCCCTCACAAGACGCCGAGCAATGATCGCCGCGATTGATGGACAACCTGCCGGCGCAGACTTGATTGCTCAAGTTGGCCAGATTTTTTCGCAAACGGGCATTCTATCCAAGTCGAACAATTTTGAGTTTCGTCCGCAACAACAGCAGATGGCGATAGCGGTCGCTCAGGCACTTCAGGAAAAAACCCATCTCGCGGTCGAAGCCGGGACAGGCGTTGGGAAATCTCTCGCTTATCTGATTCCGGCGATTCTCTTTGCAGTCGGGCAGAAGAAGAAGGCGATCATCTCGACCCACACGATCAATCTTCAGGAACAACTCACGGAAAAAGATTTACCGATGTTGACCAGCGTGCTAGGCGCGTTATCTGATCCGGTAAAGTTCAGTTTCACGATGCTCAAAGGTCGTGGAAATTATCTTTGCACTCGAAGGCTTCAAAAAGCCATGCAACAGAGCGGCAACCTTTTTACTTCGTCTGAAGCCGAGGAGTTGCAACGCATCTACGAATGGTCCAAAGAAACCAAAGACGGCAGTCTCTCGGATTTTTCAATCGAACCCGATCCGAAAGTCTGGGCGCAGGTCTGTTCCGAGCGCGGTCTTTGCACACCCAAGTCGTGCGGGTTTCAATCCGACTTCGCCAAAGATCACCCCGTTTGTTTTTTTCAACGTGCTCGAAATCGAATCCTCTCCTCGGATGTTCTCATCCTGAACCACACTTTATTTTTCACGTTACTCGGCGGTGTGGATGAAGAGATGGAGGGCGGAATACTTTTTAAGAACGACTTTGTGATTTTTGATGAAGCTCACACGATGGAGAGTGTGGCGTCGCGACATATCGGGCTGAGTGTTTCCAGCGGACAAGTTCGTTACGCGCTTAATCGCCTCTGGAATCCGCGCACGGAAAAGGGATTGCTCGCCACACTTCGCCAAGGCAGCTCCGTCAAGCTCGTTGCCCAACTGCTTTCTGAATCGGATAAATTCTTCGAGGGTGTTGAAGGCGCGTGCGACCAACTCAACGAGCAATCTGCGAACACCCGTTTTGGCGCGCAGGAAAATGCAGGCAAGCGTGAACGCAAGTGGACGGAGCTTCGCATCCGCAAGCCCGAGCTTGTTCAAGACAATGTCACGCTGCCGATTCAACGATTGCGCGAGGCGGTGAGTGACCTCATCAAGACAAGCGAGGATAAAGAAATCGGCCAGGAACTTTTGGAGTGCAATCGTCGTTTGGGTGAGTTGAAGATGGAGGTGGCGGAATTTCTCAGTCAACAAGCCGACGATCATGTCTATTGGGTTGAGCGTGCAGGAAAAACCCAGCGGAACATCTCTCTCAATGCCGCGCCCGTGGATGTCGCAGAGTTTCTACGCCGTCGCCTTTTTGAAAGCGAGACGAGCGTCATCATGACGAGTGCCACGCTTTCCGTTGCGGACGCCAGTGGGAATTCCTCCAACGAAAAAACTCCGTCGCCAAAAAAAGTCGCGACGTCGTATCGCTCTGCATCGCGTTCCAAACCTCAAGCAGGGCTGAATTATTTCGCCCACCGAGTCGGAGCAGAAGAAGCCACATTGTTACAAGTGGGAACACCGTTCGACTACGAGCGACAGATGAAATTATTCGTTGTGAAGACGATGCCTGATCCGCGAGATGCGGGATATGCGACGGCATTGGAAAAATGGATCACGCATTTCATCCAACAGACACACGGGAAAGCGTTCGTGCTATTCACAAGCTACAAGTTGATGCAAGAGATCGCCGAGCGGATGCAACCGTTCTTCGACAAACTCGGCATTGCGCTATTCGTGCAGGGCACGGGCACACCGCGTTCGACGATGCTGGAAAAATTCAAGGACGACGTGGACTCGGTGTTGTTCGGCACGGATAGTTTTTGGCAAGGCGTGGATGTGCCGGGTGAAGCGTTGAGCAACGTCATCATCACGCGGCTTCCGTTCGCCGTGCCGGATCATCCTTTGATTGAAGCGCGCATCGAAGCCATCGAAGCGCGTGGTGGAAATTCTTTCGGCGAATTTTCGTTACCCGAAGCCATTCTAAAATTTCGCCAAGGTGTCGGGCGATTGATCCGCACGAAATCTGACACCGGCATCGTCGTCGTCCTCGACAATCGGATTCTCGCCAAGCAATACGGCCAGGCATTTATTGATGCGCTGCCGAAATGTCCGCTGGAAATTGTTTGAGAGACTGATCAAATATTTCAACACGCGATCAACAGGGAAAACCCCTCGCCACCTTTCGGCGGCGAGGGGCTTTTGGGGAGGGGAACGCGAAACCAGTCAAAACGATTACTGCTGGAGCAGTCGGAGGACACTGTTCGGCATGGCGTTGGCCTGGGCCAACATGGCGGTGCCGGATTGCACGAGGATGTTCGCTTTTGCGTACTGCGTGCTTTCGTCCGCCACGTCCACATCCATGATGCGGGAGTTGGCGGCGGTGAGGTTTTCTGCGCTTACGCTCAATTGTTCACCGGTATAATTCAGTCGCGTCTGATACGCGCCGATGCTGGAGCGATCTACTGAGAGTTGGTTGATGGCCGCTTTGACATTGGTCAAAGCAGTCACAGCACCTGCGACGGTACTGAGATCATCCGTTGCGAGCGTTGTATAGCTGGCGGCGGTAAGATCAACCCCAGCCATCGTGAAGGTGTTGCCTTCCGAATCAATCGTCACATCCAGTGCTGTGGGTGTGAACAAGGCAACTCCGTTGAATTCCTTGGTGGCCGCGTTTGTAATGTAGGCCGAGAGCTGGCCGTATTCGTTGTTATAAAGCGCGCGATCCGAGTTGGACTTGGTGACGTCTTGCGCGAGCAGTGTCAATTCACTCATGCGATCCAGCGCCTTGCCGATCTTCTTGAGATAACCATCCTGCGTCTGCGTGAATGAGATGGCATTGCTCACGTTTGTCTTCGCAGCGTTCGTGCGTTGAATCTGCGCGTTCAATCGCGACGCCACAGCGAGACCGGCAGCATCATCTGAAGGGTTGATGATTTTCTGGCCGGAGCTGAGTCGCGCGAGCGACTTGCTCAACATTGATGAGCTCGTTGATAAGTTATTCGCAGAGACCTGCGCCGTTATGTTTGTATTGATGACCATGTTATTACCTTTCTTCTATTGGGGGTTTCGCGTTTGTTGACTTCCGTGTCTGTTTCAGGCCGGCGTTCCAGCGGCCTGCTGTCCTTTCAAATTTTTTCTGGGTTTTGATTCCGGCAACCGCGGCAATACCGGGCGACCTTGTGTGAGCGCCTGTTTGTTGTTGCGTTGAATCTCGTCATAAACTTCCTGGCGATGAACTGGCACATCCGCCGGAGCTTCCACACCCAATTTCACGACATCGCCTTCGACGCGGACGATCTTCACAATGATCCGTCCGTCAATGACGATGCTTTCGTTGGTTTTGCGAGAGAGTATTAACATGTCCGTCCGTGGATAAAATTTTCCTAGTGACGTTTAACGACTGAGCGGCAACGGATGCTGGATCGAATACCGCGAGGCGTTCGCCAACACGACTTGCTTGCCTTTGAGCGTGAACCGATTGATCACGATCGGGCCTTTGAGATTCACAGTGCCGGCGGCTTTCGCGCCGAGCGTGACGATGTTGAACACGAGCGCGTCATCCGGGCTGTTCAGGCCGAGAAACTTCACATCCTCAGCGGGCACGTCGGGTTCGTATTCGGGGAAAACTTCCAGCGCAGGCAGCACGAGGAAGGCGAGATCGGGCTGATCAATCACTTGCAGCCATTGAAATGGCGACTCGTGTTTGTTCTGGAGCAGCGCGTAGCGTTTGATCTGCTCGAAGCCTAGCAAGCCGAGCGGCAACTCAACGATGTTCTCGTTATGCACCGTCACTGTTTCCAGTTCGACTGCTTCCACCGATTCAATTGTTTCACAAGTGTTCATGATTTTAGATGTCACGGGCTGTTTAGCAGCGGCGATGCCACATCGGAAATCACCAATAAACACGATGGTTTCGTGAATATCAGCTTGCGAAGTAGGAAAAATTTGCCGGGATGAGAACCGCAACCCGGCAAAAATTACCGGGTTGAAGAGTGATCCTTGAAGGGAGTGGAAGTTGGACGGCGAAAGGAAAGCGCCTGTGTGCGCGATCCTGTGAAAATGAAATGCGTCCGCGAGTGCAGCGGACTATTTCCTCACCGCCGCACTTTGCCCGTGAGCGTCCAGCCCTTCCACCTCGGCGAACTTCTTCACGGCAGGCAACGCCTTCTTCAGCGCAGCGCGAGAATACTCCACCACGCTCGTGCGCCGTTGAAATTGATCCACGGTCAATCCAGCGAAGGATGCGCCCGCGCCATCCGTCGGCAGGACGTGGCTCGGTCCGGCGATGTAATCTCCCAGCACAGTAGGTGAATAATTGCCGAGGAAGATCGCGCCAGCCGTCACGATGTCGCGGCTGAGTTTGCCGGCGGCGCGCGTGAGGACTTCGCAATGTTCGGGCGCGATGCGATTCGTCAACGTCACGCCATCGGCAAGTGTTTTCACTTGGATCAGCCAGACGTTGCGATCCAACACGCGCTGGATGAGCGCGCGTCGTGCGAGATTCGTGAGCTGCTTCGCGATCTCCTTCTCGACGGCTTTGAGAACCTTCGTAGAAGTCGTCACGAGCCAGACGCGTTCGTGGCCGGAGCCGTGTTCGGCCTGCGCGAGCATGTCGGCAGCGGCGAACTTCGGATTCGCAGTATCATCTGCAAGGATTAGCACGTCACTCGGGCCAGCGAGAAGATCAATGGCGACGCGACCAACAAGCAACCGTTTCGCCATGCTGACATAGGCGTTGCCAGGACCGAAAATCTTTTGAACGCGACGGATCGTCTTCGTGCCATAAGCCATCGCAGCCACGGCTTGCGCTCCGCCGATGCGGTAAATCTCCGTCGCACCCGCTGCTCGCGCGGCGAAGAGGATCGCGGGATTGATCGAGCCATCTTTGCCGCACGGCGTGCAGACCACGATATCTTTGCAACCCGCGACCTTGGCGAGCGTGATGGTCATCAACGCTGTTGAGACGAGTGGCGCCGTGCCGCCAGGGATATAAATGCCAACGCGTTGGAACGCATCGAATTTTTCTCCCACCACTGCGCCGTGGGAATTTTCCGCCCGCCAATCTTTGCGAACAGATTTCTTGGCGAAGGTTGCGATGTTGTTCTGCGCCTCAGCAACAGCGTCGCGCAAGGAATCATCCGCCTTGAGCGAGGCGGCGAGAAGTTCTTCCTTCGTGACGGCGAGTTGATTGGCGGAAAGTTTTGCGCCATCGAAACGTTCAGTCAGCTCCAGCACGGCGGCGTCACCACGCGCGGCGACGTCATCCAGAATGGCGCGCGTGCGCTGTTCGATGGCGGGATCAAATAGGCTGGATGCGGCGGTGACTTGGGCGAGTTGCGCGGCGAAATCTTTGTCCGTGTGACGAATCACTCTCATGCTTGCAGGCTACGGCAAAGCGGAGGGCGATGGAAGAATGAATAGGACGCGATCCAAAGCGACGGTCAATAATGGGGGTCTTAATCTTCCTCCTGATCTTTTTCGGTTCTTCGCCTTTTTCAGTGGGACTGCAAAGCGATGGCGAGAAGAGTCGAGGGGCGGCGTAGAATTCTCCCTCTCCCCATCGGATGGGGAGAGGGTGGCCGACAGGCCGCGTGAAGGGTTGGCGGGATTCTCCCGATTATCTTCCGCGCTTGGTATGATATGCCTCGGAAGTCACCGAGGAAACCAAGAGCAAGCCAAAGTTTCAAACCGAGTCATTCGTTGTCCTTCGATGATATTGACAACCCAGCACGGACGACGCAGTCTCGACGCCGTCGTATGAACACCACTCAGATTTTTTCCCGTTTCTCGCGGACGCTTTGCCTCATTGCGCTCTCGGCCTTTATCACCACCGCACAGACCAACGCGGCAGAACCGACAACGGAAGCGACAGGCGGCTCCAACGAAACCCTCCGTTCCTATCTGCAACTTCAAGAGCAGCTCCACGCCACACAACTCGCGCTGGAGCGTAACCGTCAGGAATCCGAAGCGCTCGCGGCGCGCAATGCTGAGGCTGTGGCCGCGCGATTCAAAACCATCGAAGCAGCCGTCGGTGCTGCACGATTGGCCGAAATGGATTCGATGCAGAAGACACTCCAGAGCAATAATAAGTTGATGTTGATCGTCGGCGGATCCATCGCAGGTGTCGGATTCTTCGTGCTGCTGGCCACGGGTTATCTGCAATGGCGTTCGGTGAACCGGCTTGCGGAATTCTCCACACTCATCCAAAGCGCGCGCGCTGCCATTGCCGCGCCGACGCAGAACCAGACTGAGGCTCAACTGCTCGGCACTGGCGAGACAGCTCAATCAAACGGACGATTATTCGGCGCGTTGACTCAGTTGGAAAAACGCATTCACGAACTCGAACACACCGCGCATATCCCGACGCAGGCTCAGGCTCTCACCGCAGGTACAGGCAACACTGGCGCGGACGCCATCGCCCATGCCGACAACGGCGGTCATTCGGATCACAACTCATTGCTCATCGCCAAGGGGCAATCGCTGTTGAACATGGAGAAGCCGTCTGAGGCACTCGCATGCTTCGAGGAAATCTTGAAAGCCGAACCGAATCACGCCGAAGCACTCGTGAAGAAAGGCATCGCGCTGGAAGAACTCCGCCAGACCGAGGAAGCCATCCGTTGTTACGACCGTGCCATCGAAGCCAACGCCGATCTTACCATTGCTTATCTGCAAAAGGGCGGGTTGTTCAATCGTCTGGAGCGTTATGAAGAGGCGTTGCAATGCTACGAGCAGGCATTGCACGCGCAGGAAAAAGCGCAGAGGAATTGAAATTTGTAGGCGACGAGGTAACGAGGCGGCGGCGGATTTCAGATAGTCGTCGTCGGAAGTAGAACTTTATTCGGACTTTGGACGGTCAGTTGAACTGCAAATCCCCGCCCTTGCGCTCTGCTTCAAGTTGTTTTCGCATCAGCGCGATCTTCGCCTTGATCAACTCGCGGTTCTCTTCACCTTTCGCAGCGAGTGCCTTCTCCAGGTCAGCAATGCGGCCTTCGTAGGCGCGGAGGCGATCTTGCAGCGGGGTCTGCAATTCATTCAGTCGCCGCTCCAATTCTGCCATCTCAGCGGCGGCGGCGTGTTGCGCTTCCATCATGTCGCTGCGTTGAGAGACGAGACTGCTGACGGCTTTCTCTTTGAGTTGATCCATCACGCCGGAGCGGATGGCGTCGTGAGCGCGGGCGACTTTATTTTCCGCTTCCAACGCGCGTTGCTGCCAGTCGCCTGCGTCAGTCTGCGTATTGGTTGAAAGTGTTGAACCCACCAAGGCAGGCAACATCGTGGCGGCTGGCTTGCGACGGAACGCCAGCCATGCAAGCAAGGTGAACAAAAGAGTTCCCGCTGCGATCAACCCCGCGACGAGCAATCGGTTGTTCTCTTTCGCCTGTGCGACCTGGACTTTTTCCTGAGATATCTGCTGTTGCAACCGCCCAGCCACGGTCTTCTCCTGAATCTGACTGAGTGCCGCCATGATCTTGCGATCCACGAGCTGGCCTTGTTTGGCGACGGTTTGTCCCGCTTGATAATTATCCGCCACGAACAACGGCTCGGTGTGGCGCGTGCGCGCGGCCAGAGTGAGTTCGCTCTCGACGAAACAATTCACGCGCAGCGCTCGCGCTGCGAAACGCGCCGCGTCCGGTTCGTCCGCACCAAACTTTTCCACCAACGCGATGCGCGCGCGGCTCATGGTCAGCAGATTAGTTTTGTTTTCCTTAGCACCGCGTGCAGCAACGTCATCCAAGCCGATTGTTTCGCGTTCGCCCTTCACCGACACGAGCAGGACCTGACTCCCGATCTTGGGCGCGTTTGTGAGATTGTCGAACCGTATGGGTTGCTCCATCGCCTGTCGCACGCGCGCGAGTAGAGTGATCTGCGCGGCCAAGCCATCGCTGCCCAAAGCCCAATCCTCCGCCAGAATTCTAGTCAGCGGGAAAGTTTTGTTCTGTTTCTTGAACGACGCGATGAGTTTGTCGAACTGTTGTGTCTCCAACTGATCTTCCTCAAGGCGCGTGTGATGAAAGCTGCTGTGCATCAATCGCACGAAATTGCTGCGCGCCAGCGAGAACGTCTCGCGCATCTCCGTTTCCACGACAGCCGCAGCGGTCTTGTCGAACCGGAAGATAACCGGGATGCGGAGTGATTCTTTTTCCTTCAACGCTTCGGTGGCCGCCGGGTCCACGACCATCAATGGCACGGGGGTGATGATGTTTTCGTCCAGCTTGTCGCCGACACGGTATTCAGCGAGATCGCGCGCGCTGGCGGTGATGAGAAGTTGAGAACAGACAAATGTCGTGAGAGCAGTGCGTCGGAATGTGTTCACCATAGGAAGGATTTTTGTTCACCCAACAGTTGATCTCCGCTCCAGAGCGTCACGCGCCAGGCGGTTACTTCGCCGAACTTCTTAAACTCATCGCCCACGAGTTGGAGTCTGGCCCAGTGCCCCGTGCCTGTGATTCGGACCTGCGTTTCGAGGCTGGTTTTGCTGGGCAAATCTCCCTTGGCCGTGCCGCGTAATTCCACACGCAACGTGGCCTTCTCATTCATCGCACTGCGTCCGCGCCACAAAATATCGAAGCGCATACCGGAACACAGAGCGGGATTTTGTCGCAGTTTGGCTTGATACGCATCGCGGTCGTAGAGGCTGGGCGAAAGCGAGTGACGCCCCTTCAGATCGAGAAAGTGCGGCAGGACTTTGACGACTTTGCCATTGGCCGCAGACGCAGAAAACGCCGCTGCGAGCAGCAGGAGGGTGAGAATAGTTTGGAGCGCGCGACGCACGATGCGACGATAGCGACTGTGTCGGATGACTCAAGCGTGAAAGTTCATCCGCAACCAAACGTGATCAAATTTCAAAAAAACGCATCACGCTGTCGCCGTGCTTGAGCAACTTCACTTCTTTCCAAGCGGCGGGAATTTCCAGTGTGTCGCGACGTGCATGGCCGAGGCCGAATCGTCCGCCGGGTTTCAGCAGCTTTGGCAGGTTCAGATCATCGAGAAGTTTTTGGGCAAATGAAGCCGAACGCTTGCCGACATTTTTGTCGCCGTAAGGAGGATCAGCTAGAATCACATCAAAGGTCTGCCCCACGGCGACAAGTTGAGGCAATGCGGCGAAGACATCCTGTGTGCGGACTTCCAGCGTGGCCGGATCGAAGCCCGGCGTTGTGGCGTTGCGCCGGATGAAGTCGGCGTGCTTGGGAGAAAGTTCCACACAGACAGCGAATGCCGCACCGCGACTCAACGATTCCAGACTCAACGCGCCGCTGCCGCCGAACAACTCCAACACACGCGCGCCGACAACTCGTTCGCCGAGCGAGTTAAAGATGGCTTGTTTGACGCGATCAATCGTCGGACGCACCGCCATGCCTTTCGGCACTTTGAGAATCCGCCCGCCCGCATGACCGCCGGAGATTCGCATCAGCCTGCTCCGCCGCCAGTGACCTTGGCATCGCCTTTGAGCAGCGAGACGCCGTAGTCGCGATTCATTCGGGCGATGAAGTCGAGTGAGATTTCCTTGGGACAAACCGCTTCGCAACTGCCCGTCACCGTGCAAGAACCGAAACCTTCTTCGTCCATTTGCGTGACCATCGCTTTGACGCGCTTGTAACGCTCCGGCTGGCCTTGCGGCAACAAGCCGAGATGCGAAACCTTCGCCGCCACGAACAACATCGCGCTCGCGTTTTTACAAGCAGCCACGCACGCACCGCACCCGATGCACTGCGCGGCGTCCATCGCGAGATCGGAGTTTTCCTTCGGCACAGGAATCGAGTTTGCGTCCGGTGCTGCACCCGTTCGCACGCTGATGAATCCGCCCGCATGCTGGATGCGATCAAAAGCCTTCCGATCCACGACGAGGTCTTTGATGATCGGAAACGCCGCCGCGCGGAACGGCTCGACGACGATGACATCGCCATCCTTGAAACTCCGCATATAAGTCTGGCACGTGGCGATGCCTTTGTGCGGGCCATGCGGTTTGCCGTTGATGACGCACGAGCAGGTACCGCAGATGCCTTCGCGGCAATCGTGGTCGAACGCGATGGGGTCTTCGCCCTTGTTGGCGAGTTCCTCGTTCACCACGTCGAGCATTTCGAGGAACGACATGTTCTCGTTGAGCACGGGCGATTCGTAGGTGCGGAATTCACCGGGTGTGTTGCGGTTCTTCTGCCGCCAGACTTTGATTTTAACTTTCATGGCTAAATTTTTTTGCTTTTGCGCCGGTTGATTTCGTCGGCTGCTTCATCAACGTGTGAAAGCCGATTTCGCGCTTGGGCGATTTCTTTTCGCTCATCAGAGCGCGGATGGCGTCGAACACGGCGCGGAACTGTTGGTCGTATTTTCCCTCCAGTGCTGCCAGTTTCCGCGAGAGGTCGGCGTGCGTTGCCAACAACTGCCGCAATTGCACGAACGTCCGCATGATGGCGAGGTTTGTCTGGATGGAGCGGGGACTGTTCAGCACGCCGGATAGCATCGCCACACCCTGTTCTGTGAAAGCGTAGGGGCGGTATTTTATATTTTTCCCTGATTCCAAGGTCACAATTTGTGATCTTGGAATTTGCGTTGTTTTTGAGGTTTTTCTGCTGATTTCGCCATCCAAGGTCACAATTTGTGACCTTGAAATCATATCCGCTTCCTCCTTGGAAACCTGAAACATGAAGTCCTCGGGAAATCGTTCCAAGTTGCGCTTCACCGCTTGATTCAAAACCCTAGTCTCCACGCCGTAGAGTTCCGCTAAGTCACGGTCGAGCATCACCTTCTCGCCGCGCAACAACAGAATCTTCCGCTCAATGCGAGCGGCTGGAATCAGTGCAATGGTTTGTTTGCTCATGCGGCGTGAATTTCAAGGTCACAAATTGTGACCTTGGATTCCAAATCATTTATAAGAGCGTGTGCTCATGTGGACTTCTTCATACACGAGCGGCTCTTTGTTCAGGATCGGCGCTTTGTCCGGTGCTCCGGCATATTCCCAACCAGCGACATAAGCGAACGCATCATCGCGACGCTTCACATCGCCTGGATTCACGAGGCCCTGCTTGGTTTCGGGATCGTCGGGCGTGTACTGATATTCTTCGCGGAAATGGCCACCGCAACTCTCCTCGCGATGGAGTGCGTCGCGGCACATGAGTTCGCCGAGTTCGATGAAGTCCGCCACGCGACCGGCCTGTTCGAACGATTGATTCCAATCCGCCGCCTCGCCGGACACCATCACGTTCTTCGCATACTCCTCGCGCAATTCGCCGATGAGTTTGATTCCCTTTTCCAGCCCGGCCTTGGTACGCGCCATGCCGCAATGATCCCACATCAGTTTGCCAAGTTCCTTGTGGAAGCTCGCAGGCGTGCGCCTGCCTTGGTTGCCGAGCAATTGTTTGGTCAATGATTGAACATTTTCCTCGGCCTGTTTGAACGCCGCGTTGTCGGTGTTCGGACGCTTGTCAGGCTTCTGTGACGCGAGATAACCGCTGATCGTCGCTGGCAAAACAAAATAGCCGTCACTCAAGCCCTGCATCAGCGCGCTCGCGCCGAGGCGGTTCGCGCCGTGATCGGAGAAGTTCGCCTCGCCCAGCACGAATAGGCCGGGGACGTTGCTCATCAAATTGTAGTCCACCCACAGCCCGCCCATCGTGTAATGCACGGCGGGATAAATCCGCATCGGCGTTTTGTAGGCGTCTTCGTTCGTGATCTCTTGATACATCGCGAACAAGTTGCCGTAACGCTCACGCACCTTGCTTTCGCCAAGCCGACCGATGGCGGCGGAAAAATCCAGATAAACGCCGAGTCCCGTTTCGCCAACGCCGCGACCCTCATCGCAAACCGTCTTGGCCGCGCGGCTCGCGATGTCGCGGGGCGCGAGGTTGCCGAACGCGGAATACATCCGCTCCAGATAATAATCGCGATCCGCTTCGGGAATGTCCTGCGGCGGCTTCTTGCAATCCTCCTTCTTCTTCGGCGTCCACACGCGACCGTCGTTGCGAAGTGATTCGCTCATCAGCGTCAGCTTGGACTGATAATCGCCGCTGACCGGGATGCACGTCGGATGAATCTGCGTGTAGCACGGATTGCCGAAGCACGCGCCGCGTTTGTAAGCGCGCCAGCTCGCGGTGACGTTCGCCTGCCGCGCGTAAGTGGAGAGGTTATAGACATTGCCGTAACCACCGGTCGCCAGCACCACGGCATCCGCGCTGTGCTTGGTGATTTCACCGGTCTGGAGATTGCGGACGATGATGCCCTTCGCATGACCATCCACGACGACAAGATCGAGCATCTCGGAGTGCGTGTAAGATTTCACTGCGCCCGCGCCGATCATCTTGTTCAACGCCGAATACGCACCGAGCAACAACTGCTGCCCCGTCTGCCCGCGCGCGTAGAACGTCCGCGAAACTTGCGCGCCGCCGAACGAGCGGTTGTCGAGCAAGCCGCCGTATTCGCGGGCGAACGGCACACCCTGCGCCGCACACTGGTCAATGATGTTGACCGAAACTTCAGCGAGGCGATGCACATTGGCTTCGCGGGCGCGGAAGTCGCCGCCTTTGATCGTGTCGTAAAATAAACGGTGAACCGAGTCGCCGTCGTTCTGATAATTCTTGGCAGCGTTGATACCGCCCTGCGCCGCGACCGAGTGCGCGCGCCGGGGAGAATCATGGAACACGAAGTTATGAACTTCGTAACCCAGTTCCGCAAGCGTGGCGGAAGCGGATGATCCCGCGAGTCCGGCGCCGACGATGATGACCTTGTATTTCCGCTTGTTCGCCGGGTTGATGAGCTTGGTGTTGAACTTGTAGCTCTCCCACTTCGAAGCGAGCGGGCCGGACGGGATGTTGGAATTCAGCGTGGCCATGTTAGTGCGTCTCCTTTGCGGTCGGCGTAGCGGGCGCAGCAGATTCAACGATGGAATGTTTCACCTTCTCGGCGTAATCCGCGCCGACGGCTCGTAGATAAATCGTCGCGGGAATCGCTGCGTAACCAATGAAGATCGCGATGCTTGCTCCTTTGGCGAACAACTGGATGCGCGGCCACCAGACGTGATCGCGCAAGCCGAAGGATTGAAACATCGCTGCCAGCCCGTGACCGAGATGGATGAACAACAACCCTTGCGCGACGATGTAAAACGCCGCGACCCACCAGACTTGAAAGCCGAGAATCATGATGCCGTAAACGTCGCGAACCTCTTCGCCGTGGATCACGGTCTTGAGCTTGGAGAAATCGCCAACGCCGTTGATGCCCGGCAGCAGCGCAGTGAAATGTGCCAAGTGATAAACAATGAAAGCCGCAATGACCAAACCGCTGACGAGCATGTAGCGCGATTGCCAAGTTGAACCATACGGCTCGCTGTCGTGGTAGGCGACGGGACGAGCCGCGCGATTGGCCACGGCCAGTTGAATCGCCGACCAGATGTGCAAGCCGACGATGGCGAGCAATCCGATGCGCGAGCCCCAGACCATCGCGGGTTTGCTCTGGAGGAAGTGGGCGTAATTGTTGATGAGTTCGGGCGGGCCGAAGACTTGCAAGTTGCCGACCAAGTGGCCGATGACGAACAAGAACAGCAGCGCGCCTGTCCCGGCCATGATGTATTTTTTGCCGAGAGACGAATTAAGGATGCCTGACACAATGCTCATGAAAAACGGTTGGGTTACGTGACGACTGAAACGCCTGCGACGGGGGAAGAAACTAGGGATTTGAAGCGGTGAACGCAATGACAGTTAGCCAGAATAAGCCTGTGCGTTGGGTGAAATGTAGCGCGCTAATCTCGTTGCCGTTCGGAAGTCCGGCAATTCACGGGCAAGGAGATGTTTTCGGCGGTTGAAACATGTACGGAAGGTCGCTAGCTTTGCTTTATGAATCGGGTCGCCATCCAACCCAACTTGCTGCGCTGGGCTTGCGAGCGCGCAGGGTTTGATCGCGCTGATTTAGAACACAAGTTTCCACATCTGGCCGCTTGGGAAAACCTCACCGAACAGCCGACGCTAAAGCAACTGGAAGCGTTCGCGAAAGCGACCTACACACCAGTTGGTTATCTTTTTCTTCCCGAACCGCCAGTCGAAAAAATCCCAATTCCAGATTTCCGCGCTCCCGGCAATGAGCGCATTGGGCATCCATCTCCCGATTTGCTAGACACAATCTATGTCTGCCAGCAACGGCAGGAGTGGTTTCGGAATTACGCGCGCTCCATGGGTGAACGACCACTGACGTTTGTGGGTTCGGCTCGCGTAAAGGATGATGTTGTCTCAGCAGCAGCGCGCATCCGAACTGCACTTGGTTTTGACATGGATGAGCGCCGCCAGATTCCGACGTGGACGGATGCGTTGCGTCACTTCATCGAACAGGCCGACGGCCTTGGAATTCTCGTGATGTGCAACGGAGTGGTGCATAACAACAACTATCGGCATCTGGACACAAAGGAGTTTCGCGGTTTTGCCATGGCGGATGATCTAGCGCCGCTGGTGTTCATTAACGGCGCGGACACGAAGGCAGCGCAAATGTTCACGCTGGCTCACGAGTTGGCGCACATCTGGTTGGGGCAATCTGCCGTCTCTGATTCCCAACCCGTCACGATACCGGTTGAGCAAGTGGAGCGTTGGTGCAACGAAGTTGCCGCTGAATTGCTCGTCCCGATTGAGTTGATGCGACGAGAATACAAGGATGACGCAACATTGGCAGAAGAAGTCAGCCGACTGGCCCGACGGTTCAAGGTCAGCACGCTTGTCATCTTACGCCGGATTCTTGACGTGGGTGGATTGAGCCAGCAGGAGTTTTGGGAAGCGTATCATGCAGAGGTGGACCGGCTGCGCGCGATTCCTCGCGGTTCTGGCGGTAACTTTTATCTGACGCAAGCCGCCCGGGTCAGCAAACGCTTCGCGGCGGCACTGGTTACAAGCACACTAGAGGGGCAAACTCGCTACAACGATGCCTTCCGGATGCTTGGGTTCTCGAAGCTTGCGACGTTCAAAGAATTGGGGCGCAGTCTGGGGGTGGGTGTCGCATGAGTTACCTTCTGGACTCCGACGTTTTTATTCAGGCCAAAAACCTCCATTACGGTTTGGATTTTTGCCCAGCCTTCTGGGATTGGCTGGTCGCTTCGAATGAGGCGGGGTTGGTTTTCAGCACAGAAAAGGTTGGAGATGAGATCGCGGCAGGCGCTGATGAACTTGCAGGGTGGGCTGCAAACCGAGGCGACGGTTTCTTTCTCAAACCAGACGCTGCCATCTTGCCCGCACTTGCCACAGTGAGCAGTTGGGCAACCGGACAAAACTATGAACCCGCAGCAGTGAACACATTCTTGCAAGTGGCCGATTTTTATCTCGTGGCTCATGCGCTGGCTCATGGTCATGAGGTGGTGACACATGAGGTGGCGGCAGCTTCGACGAAAAAGATCAAGATTCCCAACGCTTGCATTGGAGTCGGCGTCAAGTGCGTAAGCCCTTATGAAATGTTGCGCCGTGAAAAGGCGCGGTTTGTCCTCGGTGCGTAGCCGCAATCATTTCACGCGTTCACTTCGCCGCCGCCGGTTTTGATTGTGGGCCTCCAACCCAATCTTGAAATCCTTTCCAACCAGATTTTGCGTAAACCATATCTGGCGCGGTGGGAATAAAATCTTCCGGTCTCTTCGGCAGATTGGAGAATTTGTTTACACAGTAATCCTTCCAAGAGCGTTGTCCGCCTCCCTGCGGACGTAAGCGCCAAAGTTCCAGCTTGTGAACCCATGCGCGAGATTGCTCGAAAGGCCACCAATCTTGCTTCTTTTCGTAGCCAAGAAAATCGGGCCAACTTACCCAATCGGGATAGTATTCATGTGGTCGAGAATGGATGATTTCAGGCCGCTTCCCTTTGCCTAGAAGCTTTCCAACACTATACGGCGTCCATTCGTTCGGACTCTTAAGGCCGAGCTTGCGGACGAAGGCACGAGCTTCTTCGTAGGTTAGATACGTTTTGCCGCCCGACCACTTTACTCCAGTGCCAAAGAATTCTCCCCATGTAGTCCAGCCCAGATTTCGATACGTCTCGTTAGGGCTGCTAGGATGATCTGCCAGCACTGGCGGCAGGTCTGGACGATCACCTCTGCGCCAGGCTCGCCATTGTTTCTGCGTTTTTAAGCCAAGTCGCTGCACAAGTGCCTGAGCTTCTGCATAACTTGTCGGCGCAAGTTGAGCCAGCTTACCCCATGCTTGGAGGCGGATAGATTGAACAAACTTCTCGGATTCAATTTTCACCGGCAGGACTTCGGCAAAGTCAAAGTTCACGATTCGTTTTCCGTGCAGTGGTTTGCCGTGAGAAATGGAACGGAATTCTTCGATGATGCGTTCGTCGTTCGCTGCAAGCGCGCGAAGAACGAACATGACAAACTTGAAAGCGGAACTCTTTACGGCTTCGGAAAGACTGTCACCGTCCTTCACGACCATCGGAACGATGATGTGACCAAGCGTTTTATCTTCGGCGCGACGCAACGCGCGCCCTGCGGCCTGCACCACGTCAATCGTGCTGCCCTTGGGATCGCAGAACAGGACGCAATCAATACGTGGCACGTCCACACCTTCGGTCAGACATCGCGCGTTGGTCACAAGCGACGGCGTGGCAGCGCGAAACGCCAACAGTTCGCGATCACGTGCGCCAGTGGTCATCTTCCCGGAAACATGGAACGAAGCGACCTGTGGCTGATTGGGGAACGCTTGATTGAACTGATCTGACAGCGTGCGAAAAGCTTTCGCCCGATCAATGCTGCTGTGAAACGAAACCGCGTGCCGGACGCCATGTTCTTGCACAGCCCTTCGCAATGCGATGAGGCTGGCAAAGGCTGCGGCAGCCACGTCGCTCCACTTACCTTTGTCTGGCCGGACGAACGTGTTGGTTTCAACCAGCCGCCGAATTTCAGATTCCTTCACGCCTATGGTGAGCACTTGATAGTCGCTGAGAATCGGCGGCTGCGTCTCAATCGCCTCCTTGAACGTCAATAACTCGATGGTCTCGCCAAAGAGTTCCGGGTCATCCATCGAAACGATTTCATCCGAAGTGCCGGCGTAACGCCGCTCTGTCGCCGTCATGAACAGGCGACGGCGAATGGGCAGGTTCTCGTCGTAGAGCAAATGCGCGAAGCCGCTGGATTTTCGGCCAGCCGTGCGGTGCGCTTCATCAAAGACACCGAAGTCGAAAGTGATTCCTGCCTCGCGAGCGGCGACCGCGAGCGGAGTTCCGCTTTGGTAGGTTGTGAAAATTACGCGCAGCGGCGATTTCATCGCGGCAAGATGCTCGCGAATCTTCTTCGGGTTAGTCTCGCAAGGAACGCCAAGGTCGTGAACGTGAACCAGCAACTCATCGCGTTCCGGTTTGCCAGCCGATTCATCGCTGCAAACACAAAGCCAGTCGGGGCGTACGCCATCAGCCACGGCCTCCGCGAGCCAAGTCGTGAGAGTCTGATTGATGAGTGCCAAACTCGGCACGGCGACGACAATGTGTTTTGCACCCAGCCGCCGAGCGAGCCAGTAAGCGGTGAGTGTTTTCCCGGACGCGCACGGGCTGATCAACTTGCCTCGCGTCTGGTCTGGGTCGTTGAAGAAGGTCACGCCTTTTTCAAGTGCGCGCATTTGATGCGGCCAAGGTGTTGTTGGTGTGAGAACGCCCGGAGCTAGTTCCCGTCCTGAGCGCGCTGCCGCGAAGATGTCAGCCGACAGATGCTGCCAAGTTTCGGAAGTGCGGAAACCGATGCGAGAATTCCCTTCAAGCAAGTCAGTGACGCGGTCGGTGGTCGTGCAAATCAGGCCGAACGAAATGCCGCGACAAATCACGAACGCAAGGGACGTGAAAGTAGAAAGCTCACTGTGTGTCAGGGAGCTTTTGGAATCGGAACGATACTTCGCTTGAACCGCCCAAAACTCGCCCGTGAATGTTTTGGCAACAAGGTCAATCCCTTCGTCCGGGCCGGGGAGATTTAATTCCCTGTGAACTTCATCTGGAACTTCCGCGAGCAACCAGACTGTTTCGAGCAGGCTACGATAGGTTGGATGCGTTCGCAGAAGAGCTGCCACGAGCAACTCGAAAGCATCACCCTTTTCCTTCCGCTCTCCGGGAAGAAGATTCATCGCAGCCGTGAATTCCGGCCACGCGTTTATGCCGTCGAAGGATTTTGCACTGGCCACGCTCAGAGAATAGAGATTCGCTGTTGGAAGTGGAGACGAAACTCGATGTGTCTCGATTCGTCACTTGGAGAAGTTGACCGCCTACCCAGCCCCTCCCGCAGTTGAAGGACTGCAAAAATCATTTCGACGATTTGCGAAGGTCAATCTATCGCTTCGGCGTTTGGGTCAATCTCATTACGACTTCGAACGCCAGTTTTTCACCAACTCAGGGAACGAGCAGCCGTCGCAGGTGGCGTTGGTGTGATCGCAGAAGTCGCGGACGATCTGGAGCAAGACTTTGTGTGTGGCGAGGAGTTCTGTGACACAGGATCAAATCAGAACAACCCTGCGGGACTAAGCCTCAGAAACAATTTTAATCCAAAGGTTCTTTCAAAAGCCCGTAGCAACCGATGTGAGTCGGCTCAAAAATTCGGGAAGTCAGAGCGAACTCACGTTCACTGCTACAGTTTTGAAAAAACCTCGTTTATTTCGCAGCCGATGTCTTGCTAGCGATCTGGGCGGCGTCGGTGATGCCGAAGCGTTTGAGGATGCGATCCGTGGCTTCGCGCTCGGCATCGCCAGCGGCGAGTACGATGCGTTGGAGAGATTCGTTGGGCACGAAGTCTATGATGTGAAAATCATCCTTGGGTTGCTTCAACGCGGCTTGCAATTCAGTCAAGCTAGTCACGCGCTGGCCGTTGACCTGGTTCACCACGAATGAACGAAACTCCTGATAGCCGATGTTGAATTTGTCCGGCAATACCTGCGAGAGAATCACGAGGGAGGGCTTGGCTTTCGTGGCTTCGTCGCTGCGATAATGATTCAGGCGGAATGGCGCGGTGCGTTCCCACTCGTTGCCCCAGCGTTGCAGATAGGGCGTCGTCAACGGTTGAAACACGAGTCCGCCCACGATGAGATAATCCGGCGGTTGATCCCGAACCGCGATGGGAACGAGAGCGTTCTGGAAATCATACCCCGGCAAACGATACGTCACGTCGAGCGGTTTGCCGTCGCGCCAGAGTTTCATCTTCACGTCGTCACCCGCCCACTTGCCGCGCGTGGAGAGATTTTCCAGCGTGAGCGAACCAAACTCCGGATCGGTGTAATCGCCCTGCATGTCCACGTCGAATCCATCAATCTGCAAAATAATGTCGCGCGGCTTGAGGACGGAATCGCCGCCATCGAGACGTTCGGGGACGTTGATCACGAGTACGCCGCGCGGTTCGCCGGGAAGTTTGAGTTGCGCGAGCGAGGCGGTGTTTTCAGCGGGTTGCCAATAGAAATGGAAGTAGCCGAGCGCGCGTTGCTTGCCGGATTTGCGCGCTTCGAGAACCGAGCGGATGAACGACGCGGTGATGATGTTGCACGCGCGTCCGATCTGCGATGCGGTGATGCCCGCGATGCGCGAATCCGTGACGACCGGCTCGCCGGACCCTGCGTCGCTGATCTCTGAATCCAATTCCATCTGCACATGGTTGATGGCGCTGCCGTCGCTTACATGAACGGAGTATTGGGTGAACTCGGCCTGGCGGTTTTCCAATTTGCCTTCGCGCCAGCGGACGATCTCCAACTCATCGCCTTCGCCGGGCGGTTTACCGGTCAAGTCGGCGGGACGAAGATCGCTCCAGAATGTCGCGTCGTCGGTGGTGAGCAGCGCGAGGTTGGCGTGATAATCAATCCACACGACGCTGGCGGTGGTCCATTTGCCGCGTCCGTTCTTTTGGAAACGCACGAGCGTCTGGTCGGACAGGTCTTGAGCTGTGGCGAGAATCTGGCGGTCTCCGACGACAAGTCCGGATTTCGCAGCGCGTTCGTTGCGGCGATTCCACGGTTGATAATAGTCGTAGGATTTTCGCGCGACTTCGATCTTTACGACGGATTTCTCCCAGGCGAATGAGGGCTTAGTGGAAGCACTTTCCGCCAATGCGGACAAGGGCGCGATCAACACCAGCACGGTAAGGAGGAAACAGTTTTTCATAGGTGACGGTCTTTGGGGATGCCGTAGGTCTTGAGGATTTTGTCGTTGGCGCGAACCGCTTCCGCGTGGTCGAGAGTTTCAAACGCGCCGAGCTTGCCGAATTGGATCACGTCGTGCGCGTTCGTGCTGGTGGAGAATGCGCGGATGACGTCGGCAATCTTCTCGATGCGGATGCCGTTGATGCGATCCACCAACACACGTCCGCGAGTGATGAAGTTGGCGTTGACCGCATCGGTCAAGACGCTGCTCAGGACGACGGGTTCGTCGCGGGCGAGTTCGGGTTCTTCGCGATTGCGGAAAAATAATTCGTAATTGAGTTCACCCGTTGACGAATCAGAACCCTCACGCCCGGCGTCGCGCAAATAATCCAACGACAACGGCGTGAACACCAGCCCGCCAAAAACAAAATAGCGCGGCTGCACGTCGTATTGATTGCCCTCGCGCTGATCGTCCACGGCGGCTTCCACGGTCACTGTCACATCCTGCGCCTTGCCGTCACGCCAGAGTTGAACGGGAACGCTGTCGCCGCTCTGACCGAGTTGAAAACCCATCGCACAGAACACGCGATTGCCCAGGAACAGGATCGTCGCATCGCTCGCCACGGGAAACTCACCGATCTTCAGAATCACATCGTCTGCGCGGAGGACATTATTTGTGCTGGTCCGCGAGCGGATGCGATCCACCCGCGCGCCGAGATTGTTGTCGGGCAATTTCAGCCGAGCGCGATACGCGGGATTTTGCAGCGATGTGATGCCGGCACCAGCCAGCGGCACGCCATCGTAACGTTTGTCTTCGATGTCTTTGAGGAAGCGATTGATGACTTGTGGCGGAATGAAAAAGCCCGCGCCCTCTAACGATTTGATGCCTTGAAACGCCACGCCCACCACGCGGTCGTCTTGCAGCACAGGCCCGCCGCTGTTGCCGGGATTGATCGCCGCATCCGTCTGCACGGAGAGTAAACGGCGATTGCCGATGTGCGAGTAAGGGCTGAGTTCGATCCTCGAAACGACGCCGCGCGTGTAGGAGATTTCTTCGCCGCCCGCCGGGTAACCGTACGTGATGACTGCGGAACGGACTTTGGGTAATTCACCGAATTCAAGAGCGGGCAGATCATTGAAAAAACTTTCATCCTCGACGGTGAGAATGGCGAGATCGGAATCGTGCGCGATGTATTCGACCTGAGCAAGGTAGGGTTTCGCGTCCTGATACTTCCGCACGATGATCTGTCGCGCCCAACCGACGACATGGGCGTTGGTCATGATGCGTTTGCCCCGGATGACGAAGCCTGAGCCGCCGGAGCGTTGCACGGCATCAAACCGCCACGGCGCAGACCAATCGGGCGACTGGCGGAACGTTTGGATCTGGATGACTGAACGTTCGGGTTCGATGGCGAGACAAGTCCCCGCGACTAGAAACGCGAGGCAGGCAGAGATTAATTTCAGGAACACGCCGGGCAAAGTGAAAGTTTGGCGCGAAATGGTCAAGGGATTATCCGGGCTATTGCGCTTGGAATACATGTTTGTGCAGGGAGAATCCCGTTGACCGGTTGGAATGGCAGGCTATAACCGTAGGCAATCCGGGCTATCCGCCGTTTGTTGGCACTCAGAAGACCGGAGAAAAAAACCTTATGAAACGATTTGTATCACTCGCACTGGCTGTGTTCACGCTGACAGCCGCCACATCCCAAGCACAAGTGTTGACCACACTTTATACGGTCAATTCGAACGCCAATGACATTGTGATGTTTGATTTGCAGGTGCTAAGTCCCGGCGGCATCTCGATCACGCGATTCGACGTGAACTGCAATACGCTTGGGTTGGGCAGCAGCGTTCTCGACGGGCTTTCGAACGGATCGCCGCAGGTCTTGTCCATCTATTTGCGGAATGGGAGTTTTGTGGGAATGAACAACGTCGCGAATTGGACATTCAATCAAAACGTGGGATTCACAGCGGCTCAGGAAGGAACTCCGTCTGCGGTGACGCTCGGGTCTAGCATCACTTTGGCGCCGGGCAATTACGCCTTCGCTCTTGGAATGGTTGATTTGCCTGCCACCACGGGCTCCGGCCTTTCATTCAACAACGGCAATGGAACACTCGCCACGCCGGGTTCAGGATCGAACCAGACTTACGCCAATGCGGACATCACGCTGCTGGCGGGTGGGTCTGTTGGCAACTACAGCGGCGTGCCCGGCTCTGGAACGGAGATATTTGGTAATTTTGCCGGTGGCCCCCGCGTGTTCAACGGCTCGATTTATTACAACGTCATTCCTGAGCCGACCGCGTTTGCGATGACCGGGCTTGGATTGCTGGCATTGGCACGGGTCAAATCAGTCCGTCGTCGGTGATATGAGCGAAGCCTTGGTTTTGAAACGCCCGGGCAACCGGGCGTTTTTTTGTAGCCGCGAGTTTTACAGCATGTTTATGGCATGGGCATGTCCGGCAGAATACTTGACGGCCTAATCGAGCCGAGTAGGGTTTCTCAACAAAAAATTCAAAACATTAGGTATCGCAGCCATCCGTCCAGTCCCCGTTAAGATATTTATGAAAACAAGGCCGTCTTTTTCGTCATTTCTCGCAGCGTTAGTATTGGGTTTCATGTTGGGTTGCAATAACGCCTCGTCACAGTCGGTGACGAAGGTGTTGGATATGAATTGGGTTGCTGGCGGTGGGGGTGGATCGTTCGGACCCAAAGGAAGACTTGTTCCTGTGGGCACAAACTACTGGTTTCTAACTGAAAATGGCGGGGTGTTTGGTTTTGGAGGTGCATTCTCTTTTGATCCCAGTGCTAATACTCAAACAGAGATTTCCAGCTTCGGGCTAGACGGAAATAGTCCATACGGTTCAATCGCCATTGCCGATGGTAAAGCTTGGTTCACAACGACGCGAGGAGGTGCGGGAGACAAGGGAACATTATCCTACTTTGATACCAATTCTCCGGGTGCGCCAACTTCAGCATTCAGTTTTCCGAACAATAACAATGCTCCAGGACAGGCAAACTGCGGTGATTCTCCCCGATGCACTCCTTTACTCATCGGGAACGACCTTTGGATGCTTTCTTCTTTGGGCGGCAGCAACAGCGGGGGCGCGCTGATAAAGTATAACATGACCAACGGAGTTATGACTTCTGTTCACCACTTCTCGCTTGCTGGCGGGCGGGTTCCATTCGGCAGTCTAGTCAAACAAGGCGACGCATACTATTTCACAACACACGAAGGTGGCACGAACGTCGGCAGTGGATTTCCGAATGGGGCTGGCACTCTGAGTCGGCTGACATTTGATGGACTGGGGAATCCGGTTATCACAAAGCTCATTGATATGCCAGTTGGCAACACTGGTTTTCCAGATGGAGACGTTTGTCCGGTAGGAACGAATCAGTTGTATTTCGTCGCAAATGGTAATACTGCCAACCCGGGAAGTCTGATCCGTTATGACATCGCCAGCAACACGTGGAGCAACATGTTCTCGTTTTCATCTGCTACAAAAACGAATCTGGGCGCGAGTCCGAATGCGGCGACACCTGTTCTCGTAGAAGGAAATCTGTATTTTGCGACCATGAATGGTGGGCGAAGTGATCGCGGAGCTTTGCTGAAATATAGCATCGCAGATAACACGATGACGAAGATTGCTGATTTCATCGGGGGAGGTAATGCGGAATCGTTGGGAAGCAGGCCTCAGTATCAAAGCGGCACCTACGTTCCTGGCACGAACAATTGCGATAAGAAAATTTATATGTTCACGTTCAGAGGCGGTGCGAACGGCCCTGTAAACACCGGAAACGGGACGCTTATTTCGATAAATCTTGGCCAACCGGTGATGTCTGTTTCCAATTCTTCATTTGCGACGAAGACGCTTGCTTGGAGGGGTGGTTACTCGCCGTTTGCCGTTCAAAGCACCACGAATATTGTCTCTCCTGTGTGGGTCAATGAAGCCACAGGTTTGACGACCAACTCAATCACCATCAATCCAACAAACTCGCAGAAGTTCTATCGCGTATCGGCTTCTTGCCAATGAAACGAAGCACGGCAACCTACTCGGAAATCAAACGCTTTGGCTTAGTGCGGGCGTTCACGTTGATTGAGCTTTTGGTTGTCATCGCGATCATCGCCATATTGGCCGCCATGCTTTTGCCTGCCTTGGCCAAAGCAAAAGACAAAGCAAGGAAGACACAATGCGTTTCAAACCTCCGACAGATCGTTTTGGGCATTCACCTGTACATTGATGACAATAATAACAGGCTGCCATCGCCACAGATGATTGGTTACTCCAGTTATCGCCTGGCTCGTGATCCGATGAGTTTATGCACTTTTCTTAACACTTATGTCAACGCGAGCAACCGAGTTTGGTTGTGTCCATCAGGCAGACCTTTGTTAGAATCCAATCTGGTCAATTATACTTGGACACGTAGTGCGAATATCATGGGAAACTTAAACAAGCAGTTTCAAGCTATCGCCTCGACTGACGAGATAGCGGTTATGAATGACAATCACAGCTTCACGCTGCCATCAGTTTACAACGTGAGTGAAGCAACCAATGGTGGCCCGAGAATTCCCCCAGGTGGCGATAAATGGTACCCGCACGATAACAAGAAGAAGGTAAGTTACCTTTATCTTGGTGGTCATGTGAAAACCGTACCTCCATGAGCGAGAGAGTCTGCGTCTTCCGGGTTAGAACATTTTTAGAGACCTAATCCGTCTTCGCTGTCTCCAGCGGCAGTTCCGGCAGTCTCACGCGCGATCTCGTATCCGTCAGCGTCTCCAAGAAGGCTTTCAAATCCGCGATGTCGTGCTCGTTCAGGCCAAGCTCTTTCAGCAGCGGACTCTTCGTCGGGAACAGCGGATCGTTCGCCTGATTCGGGCGACGTTTGATGTTGGGCATCCCGCCGTTATACATGTCCAAAATGGTTTCCAGATCGAACATCCCGTGGTGCATGTAAGGCGCGGTGCGCGTCACGTTCCGCAAAGACGGCGTTTTGAACCGACCCACATCCTCCACTTTCTTCGTCGCGTCATAACGCCCCAAGTCCTGACCTTTGCGACCATAATTGTTCAGGCTGTTGTTGTGAAAACGATTGTCGCTGAACAACGGCCCCATGTGGCAATTGATGCAACGCCCCGTCGTGCGAAAAATATGCAACCCGCGAACGGCTGCATCCGTGATGATCTCAGACTCGCCGCGCGCGAACAGGTCGAACTGATTGCGCTTGCTCGTCACCGTGCGTTCAAACGTGGCGATGGCTTTGGCCACGTTTTGAATCGTCGGATCGGATGAACCGAACACTTTGGCGAAGTCATTCGTGTAGCCGGTGATTTTCGCGAGACGCTCGCGGACGCCTTCGGGCGTGTTGCGCATTTCGTCTTCGTTGAGCAAAACATCTCGCGCCTGTTCTTCGAGAGTCGTGGAGCGTCCGTCCCAGAACAAAGGTTTGATCATGCCCGCGTTCAGGATGGATGGCGTATTGCGTTTGAGTTCCTTGCGCGAATGACCAAAAGCTAAAGTGCGTCCGTCGGCCCAGCCCAAATCTGGTTCGTGACAACTGGTGCAGGACATCTCACCCGTGCCGCTCAATCGCGGATCGAAGAACAGCTTCTTGCCGAGTTCAGCTTTGGCGTCGGTGTAAGGATTTTCCGCCGGGTGCGGGATGTTGGGCAACACGCCGATCTCTTGAAAGTGGGGTTTCACCGAGTCATCAATTTCCGGCGCGGGCCATTGAGAAGCTGGCTTGGAATACGCGGCGCGCAATTCCGCAGCGAGCTTCTTGTATTCATCGTCGGTAAGAGTCGCGCGCGGTTTCTTTTTCTTGGACGTGGCTTCCAGTTCCTCCTCGCTCAACGCTCGCGACGTTGTCTCCGCTGCGCCCGCCGCTTCGCCATCCGAGCTTTTCTTTGTTGAGCGCAAGGCTTTCAATTCAGCCTTCTGCTCCTTGGTGAGCAACTGCTCGATGCCTTTGTTCGCTGCGCGCAGTGCGAACGTGGAATTCACGCGGGCGTTGTAGAGCGCGTCTGGCGGCGTGTTGCTGGTGATTTCCAATTTGCTGACCACAGCGCGTGCTGCGTCGAGTTTCGCGCGCAGTGCTGCAACGGACGTCTTCTGCTCTTGCGTGAGCTTCATTTCCGCCAAGTGATCCCAGATGGTTTTGTTTGCAGGAATGGAACTCGATTTGGTGACGGCTGAATTCGTCTGCGCGAGTGAACTGGTTTGCAATGACGCGAGCGAAGTCAGGGCCAAAGCGAGCGCGATTGTGGTCTTGCGGCGGAACGACGGGATTAGGCTATTCATGGGAACAGTTGGTCAATGTTGAGGGAATACTATTGAGCCATTCCATTGATACAAAATAAATCCCAGTGCCCATCATACATGTTCGTGCCAGGGATCGCTTTGGGATTTGAGTTCAACTTCTGGATGCGTTTCATATCAGTGCCATGCTCAGATGGGTGTTTCACTCCAACCCGCGATCAAACAGATCGTCTTCATCCAAGCCAAGGTAATGGCCGAGTTCGTGAAGATAAGTGGTGTGGACTTCCTCCAGGAAAAATTCCTCGTCGCCTTCAGTGAAGTCCCAGAGGTTTTCCAGATACAAAATGATCTGCGGCGGCACCGGTGATGCGCTGTGGTCTTCTTCGCCAAACGCCGGGCCTGTGAACAATCCGAGTGAATCCGCTTCGATGCCTTCGGCGACAAAGCTCGCGTTCGGCTTCGGCTCGAAGGTGACCGGCAAGCGAGCGGCGCGTTCGCGTAGAGGCGCGGGCAACTCCGCCAGAGTGGCGTCCACTTCGGCGAGAGCGAGTTTTGTCAGATGTTCCCAGTGTGTTGACATGTTGCTTGAGGAGCGCGGCTGCGTTCGTGAGAACCAGCCGCAGCGCGTTGAAAATTTACGGTCACAGTGAATTCGCACACCGCCGTGTGACCATACTGCTGCGGCTGGTTTTCAACACAGCCGCGCTCCGGCTGATTTGGATTTTGTTCTTTGAACGCGCGCGAGCCGTCCCTACCTTGGCCGCATGAAACATGCGGGTAAAGCACAAGCTGCGGCGTTAAAAATAATCTTCTTCTCGTTGGGTGCAGTGTTGCTGTTGCTGCTGATAGGCTTTCTGGCTTCAAAATTCGGCGGATTCATCCTCGGTCTGAGCGGAGTGTTGGCTGTGTTGTGGGTGTTGTTCGCCATCTTCACGTTCAACTTTTTTCGCGACCCGGATGCAACAGTTCCCTCTGGCAACAAACTCGTGCTCGCACCGGCACACGGCACGGTGGACTTGATTGATGAGACGGAGGAGATGGAATTCATGGGCGGCAAGTGCCGACGCATTTCGATCTTCCTGAATGTCTTCGATGTTCATGTGCAGAAAGCACCGTTGAGCGGGAAGATGGTTTTCCACAAACATCGCGATGGCCAGTATCTCAGCGCGACGCGGAGTGATTGTGCGGAGTTCAACGAGAATGTGCTGATCGGTTTCATTCCGGCGGAAGCACCGGAGCAGAAACTCGGTGTGCGGCTCATCGCGGGATTGATCGCGCGGCGCATCAACGTCTGGGCGGCGGCGGGCGAGACGGTGGTGGCGGGCGAGCGCATCAGCCTGGTGCAGTTCGGATCGCGCGGGAATATCTACCTGCCGATGAGCGCGACGATCAAAGTGAAGCTCGGCGACAAGATGGTGGGCGGCGAAAGCATTCTGGCAACGCTGAGTTAAGCTCATTCAATTATGGCTGAAAACGCAACGACACCCAACGGCGACGCACCGGAGCCGAAGCTGAAGATTTATTTCCTGCCGAACCTGCTGACGGCAGGAAATCTTTTTTGCGGCTTCGTGGCGTTGACGAAGATTGTGGAGGCGCGACTTGAGCTGGGCGATTACACCGACATCAAACTCGCGCTCGCTTTCATTCTTGCTGCGTGCGTGTTTGATCTGTTCGACGGTCGCGTGGCGCGGATGGCGGGGGTGGAGAGTCCGTTCGGGCGTGAGTTCGATTCGCTGGCGGATCTGGTTTCGTTCGGTGTCGCTCCGGCGTTCCTTGTGCATCGCGTGGTGTTGGATGATGTGTTCAGCAACCATCCGCAAGTCGGTTGGTTCATCGCCTCAATGTATCTTCTGTGTGGCGCATTCCGGCTGGCGCGTTTCAACTGTCTCGCCACGATGCCCGGCGGCGGTTCGAGCAAGGATTTCCTCGGCTTCCCGATCCCATCAGCAGCCGGCCTCGTCGGCTCGGTCACGATGTTGATCATCCACCTGAACGAAAAAGATCGTGATCTCGGTCATTGGAAATACGTGCCCGCCATCGTGCTGGTGTTCCTGTCTGCGATGATGGTGAGCACGGTGCGCTATCCGAGCTTCAAGACTCTGGGCTTCAAATCCACGAGCACATTCACCAAGGCGTTTCTCGGCGCAGCGTTGCTGGGCAGCGTACTGGTGTTGCGCGAAAAAGTTTTGATCTACGTGCTGCCGATTTTCTTCACCGCGTATCTGGTCTATGGCTTTGTGCGACCGTACATCTCCCGCAAGATGCGACACGAGATCGAGGAGCAAGACGAGGAAGAGGAGTCAGCCAAGCGCGCGGATTAAAGTGTCATGCTGGATTTGCCGCCCATTTTTATAGCTGCGCTTACGGGCTTTCTCAGCGGCCTGGTTCTCTGCATCCCAGTCGGTCCGGTCAACATCACCATCCTCAACGAAGGGGCGCGGCGCGGCTTCAAATGGGCCGCGCTCATCGGTCTCGGCGCGACGGCGATGGAGGTGATCTATTGCGCGATCGCTTTCACCGGCTTCGCGGCGTTTTTCGAGAAGGGCTGGATCAAGTCGGTGATGGAAGTGTTCAGTTTTGCATTCATGCTTTTTCTTGGCGTCCGCTTCTTGGTTGCCAAGCCCGTGCCGCTCGTGGAAAAGTTGGAACTCAAGATCGAGGAGCGCATCGAAGAGAAACTGCATCCGCACTCGGCTTTCATGATCGGCTTTGTCCGCACGCTGGCGAATCCCGGTGTGCTGCTGGGCTGGATCATTCTTGGCGCGAACTTCATCTCGCGTGGTTGGGTGGAGCCGAATCGCGAAAGCAAGCTGGCCTGCCTCGCGGGTGTGACGTTGAGCGTGGGGTTGTGGTTCACCGGATTGAGCTGGGCGATTTCTTTCGGTCATAAAAAATTCACCGAGAAAACCATGGTCAAAATGGAGCGGCTTTCGGGGGCCGGCCTGATCGTGCTGGCGATGATCCAAGGCGGCTACATCGCTTGGAAGCTGGCTAAACACAAAATGTGAGTGCGCTCGATGAAAACCGAAATCAAATCTGATGAAAGCCTGACGTGTGAGGAGTGCGGATGTTTCGGCGCGATAGATTTCGGTGGTCAAACAATCTGCGCCGACTGTTACGGAACGAAATGCTCGTGCTGCCCGGAGTTCGGGCGCGAAAAGGCCGAGGAGGATTGAACCATGCGAACATTGATTGGAATTGTGTTGGTGGTGGCGGGCGTGTTGCTGCTCGTCTTCGGTTATCAAAAGGCAGAATCGCTCAAAGGCCAGCTTCACCGCATCGTCACCAGCTCAACGGATAACAAGGTGACTTGGATGTATGTGGGTGGCGCGGCGCTGTGCGTGGCGGGCGTGTTCCAGCTTTATTCAGGGAAGAAGTAGGAAGGAGTGTGGCCGTCCTCGGCCTCAGCAATGTCCAAACGCCCACGCGCCTAGAGTTTTCAGAAGTCTCTCGCACAATCACGCTGCTGCGCCCGAGGACGGGCGCACTCCAGCTCAAACAAACAGCGTCGTCTTCCGTAGTTTCGTTGCGTCAATCAATCCCTGATCCGTCAGCTTCAACGCCGGGATCGGCGAGAGACTCAGGAACGACAGCGTCATGAAGGGTGCTTCCAGATCGCAACCCATCGAGTGTGCTGCGGAGTTCAATCCGTCAATCCGGCGCATCACTTCGGCGAGCGGTCTGTCTGAAACCAACCCCGCCACGGGCAATGCAAGCGCGGCGGTGACTTTTCCGTTCACGACCGCGACTTGGCCACCTTGAAGTTTTTCCAGTTCCTGGATCACGCGCAGGATGTCCGCGTCATTCGTGCCGACAACTACGACGTTGTGCGCGTCATGCGCCACGGTTGAGCCGAGCGCGCCGCGCTTCAGTTTGAAGCCGCGCACAAATCCCACGCCCACATTACCCGTCGCGTGATGACGCTCGATGACGACCATCTTCAAGATGTCGCGCTTCGTATCAGAGACGACCCATCCATTCTCCACGCGCGGCGTTTCGATCTGCTGTCGCGTCACGATCTGATTGGGAATGATCTCGATCACGCGAATCTTTCCGCTGCAAGCCTTCACGTCGAAGTCGCGCGGCTTAAACTTCATGTTCATCGTGCTGCGAGGCAGCGGCACGCGGGCGGGATTCTTCGCCAGATACTCACCATCCTCAGCCACAAGCACGCCTTTCTTGTAAGTCTGTCGCACGCGAAACTTTTTCAAGTCGTCGAACACGATGAAGTCCGCCCAGAAACGCGGTGCGATGGCTCCGAGATTTTGCAACCGGTAATGCCGCGCCGTGTTGATCGTCGCGATCTGCAACGCCGCGATGGGCGACACACCGCCCTTGATGCTCACGCGCACGGCGTGGTCAATGTGTCCTTCGTGTACCAAGTCGCCTGCGAGTTTATCGTCCGTGGCGAAGGAACAATTCTGTGAGTTGTGCGCGTTGATCAGCGGGAGCAGGTGCGAGAGATTCCGCTCCGTGCTGCCCTCGCGCAACAGGATGTGCATACCGAGCCGAAGTTTCTCGCGCGCTTCATCCACCTCCACCGATTCGTGATCCGAGCGCACACCGGCGAGCGCGTAGGCGTTAAGATTTTTTCCGCGCAAACCGGGCGCATGACCGTCAATGCACTTGCCCTTGCCCGCTTCGATCTTCGCGAGTTCGCTCTTCATGCCGAGAAACACGCCGGGATAATTCATCAACTCCGCCACGCCAGCGATGCGTTCATCGCCGATCATCAGCTTCAGATCATCCGCCGTGAGACGCGCGCCTGCGGTTTCAAGGTGCGTCGCAGGAACACAACTCGGCAGCATGATGAAGAAATCCACGGGGAGATTCTTCGAGGATTCCAGCACGTAACGGATTCCATCCAGACCGAGGACGTTGGCGTATTCGTGTGGGTCAATCACCACTGCGCCCGTGCCGTGCGGGACGACAGCGCGTGAGAATTCACCTGCCGTGAGCATTGAGCTTTCCACATGGAAATGACCATCAATCAAACTCGGCGCGAGATACGCGCCGCGCAGATTGATGACCTTGCGCGCCTTGTAATCGCCAAAGCCAACCACGCGGCCATCCTCGACCGCCACGTTGGTCTCGTGGATTTCACCGCTGAGGACGTTGACGACGCGGGCGTTCTTGAAGAGAAGTTCGGCGGGACGTTCGCCGCGAGCCACGGAAAGTTTCTGCTGCACGTTGCGCATGGCTGATTGAACACCGGGCGCGAAAAAGTTGCCAGCGCGGATTTCTTCAAAGAAGAATCACCGTCGAGTGACTGTCATCACGGCGTTTTCACTTCCCCAGGAGCGTTTGTCTGCGAGCTGATCTTCGAGGGTTCGGTTGAAAATAATTTACCGATGGATTCAAACGGACTCAGGGGCACCATGAGAAAGCCCGGAAGATTTTCCGGTTTGATGGTTGGCTCGCTCATCGTTCCCCTGATCTTGTAAGAAAACAATTTTGCGACCGGCGAAAGGATCGTGCTCACAATCGGACCCAGCACCGGCGTATCGCGCAACGGCTCGGCCTCCACCCGCGCGCGGATGTCGCCATCGAAATTCACCCAGCCGCTGTATTGCAATCGCATCGCTGGCGAGCGCATCTCCAGGTCTTTGGATTCGATGACGCCTTTTTCGATCTTGTAAGTGCCGGAGGCTTCCGAAAACTGGCTGTTGGCGACGCCGGGGATGACTGAATTCAACGGCTTGGACAGCGCGCCGAAAATCGGCAACTCCCACAGCAAACCGTCCCGCAAGTCCGCGCGACCGTAGCCGTCCCACGTCCGGATGTTCTCGGTGCTGGCGTTGGTGACGACGAGCAGACAGTTGAGTGAGCCGTCGAGTGTGTTGTCGCGTTCGGTGAGATCGGCCAAGAGTTGGCGCAGGTTCGCATTCGTGGCATCTACGGTGAACGCGTAGGTCGCCCCGTTGTCTTCATCGAAAACAAATCGCGCCCAACCCGTCGCATGTCCGCCGTAGAATTTTCCTGACGTGTTCGTGACGATGAGAAACGTATCCTTCCAGTGAACGCGCGCGGTGAACTCCGGCACGCGAAACTTGAGGCTCTCAAAATCTTTTCCAGTCCCCTCGAACACCACGTCTGCGTCTTGCGGATTGTTCATCGAAGTGTAACCCCAGAAGCGCGCCGTGGGCGGTTGCCCAAAGTGATACGGCTCCATCACGCGCGTCACTTGAGGTCCGATGGCGCGCACGACAACGCCCGGATCGAGCGTGCTGAATCCGTTCGTGAAGTACGTCCGCATCGAATTGAAATCCGCCACGATGCCATCGGCTGACAGGTGTTGCGTCCCGCGCCAGACTCGTGGCTCAATCATTTCGACAACGAGGTTGGTGTAATTCAACCCCGACACGATGGCATCCGTGCTTTGTCCACGGAACGAAAAGTTCGTCAACGCCACACGCCCCCGGAATCCAACGCTCTCGTGATCATACCAACGTCCCCACAACTCGCCGTCCACCACGGGCGGCTGGCCGAACTCGCACAGATCAAATCCACGTCGCACTCCCGCATCCAACAGCGGCAACACCGCGCGTGGATCAATCGCACTGTGAATCTTGAAGTAATATCCGCGCGTGGCGTCGTTCACTATGAGGCTTAATCCCACGCCTCCTTCGGGTCTGCCTGCTTCGAGATTTGGTATCCACCAGGTCAGGTTCGTGTAACTGAAACCCGACGTGACCCAGTCCAGATGGATGCCTTGGTAGCCGCCGTTCGTGATGGCGACCTGCCCAGCCAGCTTGAGTGTGGGGCGAACTTCCTTCTGCCAGTCCACACCGGTTGCGTTCCACGCTGGCAAAACCAACGCGCCCGCCGCATTCAACTGCGGCGGATTCCTCCACGAAAACTTCGCCAGCCACTCGCGGCTCTTCTCCGTGAGGAACGGCGCGAGTTTTTGCAGATCAAAATCCGTCGTCGCCTCGAACGACCCATCGCGCGAAACAATGTCCAGCCTGCCGCGCGCATCCAACGCGCCGCCGTAGAGCGTTGCTTTCACCGACGTGATGTTCAACGCCGGCGCAGCCCAATCGCCCTCAAATGAAATCTTCTCCGCTTGCAGACTGGGCGTCTTCAACGCGCCAGCACTCACAGTCCAGCGGGTTGCGTAAGGCAAGAGTTGATCCCAGAAATCAAGGCTGCCGTCCGAGGCCAACTCGTTTGTAACGGTGGTCAGCGTCACCGCCACATCAACCTGCGCCGCTCGCGCCAGCAGCGTCACGATGGAATCTGTGTGCATCTCCACCTCGGCGGATCGTGGGATCGGATTCGTCAAACTGTGAACCCATTTTGCTTTGGCATGAGTTGCACCCAAGCTGCCCCACTGCGTCAACGCGCGTTTCGCGCTGATCGTGCCCGATGCTTCCACCAACTCCGGCGTTGTCACGGACGTCACGAGCCGCAGCTTCACGTCGAGATTCGTCGTCGTTGCCCAAGGCGTCTCGGCGCTTGCGGCTTGAAGGGTGATCTCCGCGCGGGACAACTCGTTCGTAGCCGCCGGAAAAATTTGCGCCTTGAGCAACACTCGCGTCGCCTGTCCCCAGGCCGTGTCCGCGTCGTCAGCTTTGAGCATGAAGTGCGCGTCAAAACTTCTGAAGTCCCGCGCGTCTCCATTCACGACAAGCCGCAGTTCCGGCGGTGAACTGAATTTGATCTGCTCTAACACCTCGGCCAGTTTCCGCAAGCGTCTCGGCCACCGCGTCGCGTCCACGGATGCGTCTTCCGCGCCGAACTTCCAATCTTTCACCGCCGACCCGTTCAGCAGACTGGCACTTAGAAAGAAATTCGCCCCGGCAAATTGCCCGCGCAGATCGTCCAGCATCCAACTGTCATCCGGCAGCAATCGTAGGCTCGATTCGATCTTCTCGATGGTGAGAGTGCGATCCGGCGCGTTGGTTAACGTGAGCGTCCATTCGAGTTTGCCTTCGCGCAACGTGATGGATTCCACCTGAATTTTTCCCGCAAGCAACCCGCGCATCTGGAAGTTGAACTCCACTTCCTTGGCAGTCAGATGCGGGACAGCGGGAGAATCCATGGAGCCGAATTTCACCTGCGACGCCACGAACCCGCGCGACCAGTGCAATCTCAACTCGGAGAAGTCCACCGCCATGCCGCGCTCACGAAGTTTTGAGATGATCGGACGCTTCACGAAGTCGGGAAGTCCGATGAGATTGAGATAGATCAGCGCGCCGAGGATGGCGAGCGTGACGAGCCAGACCGTGATGCGTGCGCGGCGAAAATAAATCCGGCACTTGCGCCAAAAGCGGCTTTTGTGCTTGGCCGGTGTGGGCATATCACGGTTTCGCCGCAGGCAGCGGCAATGCGAATTTGATGTATTCGTGGACGACGATGGGGAACTCGAAGAACCACGGCTGTCCACCGATCATCACTTTTGCGTAGGGATAATTGTCCGCTGACTTGCCGCCAAATTCGACCTGGTGCTTTGTGCCGTCCTTCAACTCCGCAGTGACGCTCATGTTAATGTTCGTCCCGCCAAATCCGAACTGCTCGCCATCCTCAACGCCTCGCCCCACCCACGCGCTCGCATCCACCTGACCCAGCCGATGCGTGGTTTCTTCAACCGCCGCAGCGTTCTTGATAACGCCCTGTGAGCCGGACTCGAATGCCCATTCATTCGTGCCCGTGTGCCGCAGTTCGGTTTTCAACTCGCCTTGCTGGACACTCACACGCGCGACATCACCTGCTGCAAATCTCCACACCGCGCGCTGACGCAAATGCCACGCGGACACCGCGAGCGGCGCGTAGTCCTCAATGCCGATGGCATAGACGGAATTTTCATCCGAGCGTCGCACGAACACGTTCAAGCTGTTCTCCTCCTTCACCACGCCAAAAGAAAGTTCCACCATCACGCCGTTCGTCGCGCTCCCGCCCGGCTTGCTCGCCGTGGATCGAAGAACGATCTGGCGGATGGGTTTCGCGAGGCCGTACTTCGGCAGGTCCGCTTCGGTGATCGAATCCTTGTATTGCACGATGCGGCCCGTGGTCAGCGTCAGAATCAACGCCCGCACGAATTCCGGATCCACCGGCATCTCCGAATCCACAATGCGCCACGCGTTCGTGCCGGTGCGTTGCAGCACGAAGGATTCTTTATCGCGCACCTCGATCTCATCAGGCGGCGTGAGCAGCGTGACGAGATGCGGATCGCGGAATTGATTCACCGCCGCGAGCCACGCCTCGATCGCCTGCCGCTCCACGGTGACGACGGCATCAAAGCCCGTGCGTCGCGCGAACACCAGAGACGAATCGTTCGTGGGGCTTTTGCCGAATTGAATTCCAGCCAGCAGATTCGTTCCGCTCACGAGTGAGAGTTCCAGCTCCGCATTCTGAAAACCAAAACCCTCGCCGTCGGTCTTGGGATCGTCTGACACAAAACTCTTCACCCGTGTGCCGTGAAGTTTTTGGATCGAACCCGCGAGCCGGAAATTATCCGCACGCGCTGCCATCGGACGCACGAGTCGCCAGAGAAGATTGGTGGTGTCCCGCTGAAGTTCGATCACAGCGGTGGCGTTCGAGACGATGATGCGATCAAACATCATGCCGCGCAGGTCCACCAGCCCCGTGTCGCGCCACTCGTCCATTCTTGCCGGGAGAAATTTCAACAACTGCGCGTCCACCACGGCAACGCCATCCGAGCCGACGACTTGGACATACAGTTGATCACCCGGAGCCGTGCGCGAACCGATCCGCAACTGGCGGCTCTCCTCGCCGATCATCAACGTGAGCGTCGTGCGAGCGTCGAAACCGAATTCTGCGTCCGAGTTTTTCCGCTGCCGGACTTCTGCGCCGGAGATGGTGTGGGCTGGAGCTAATTTTTCCAAAGCTCCGATCAAGGCTTCGATGCTCGCAGCCTGTGCGGGATAGCTGATGGGTTTGGTGAGCCGCCAAGTGCCATTGGTGCGAATGGCTCGGATCTCCAACTGGCCAGCAGGCGTGAACTGAACACTTGTGACTTTTTCCGCGCGAAGACCGGGTATGAGCGCCACGAGTTCGGGCGCGGGTTTGTGACTGAACTTTTCCACGCCGAAGATCGCTCCGCCGAGAACGGCAGCCAGCGTGATCCAGACCCATGTGCTTTTGGAATTCATGTCACCGGTTCAAATCATTTTCTGCGACGCAACCACACCAATCCGCCGAACAATAAAATCGCGCCCGGCAACGCGCCGATCAGGAGCCACTGCATATTGGTCATCTGTGCGACGGTGAGGTTCATGCGAAATTCAGTGAACGGTTTCGGCCCGATGCCCTCGGTGAATTGTGGACGACCCAGCAACCAGTTCAGCGCGTATCCCGCGAACTCGCGATTCGCGAACGTCTTCATCGGTTCGTTGGCGAAGAAGAATGAATCGCCCACGATGATCATGCGCGTGTTACCGCGACCGGTCAGCACGCCGCGCACGGCGTTTTTCTCGACGGCGACGCCGAGCGGATACATGGCGGGCTTGATTTCCGGCCTGTCTTCGAGCGTGGCTTTGTCAGTGGTGGCGAACAAACGCTCAACTCTCGGCACGTCAGCGGAAGTTTCGCGGGTTTGAATCAAATCCACAGAGCGCGGGCGATAAAGGTTAAGATACGATCCCATCAACGCCTTCACGGAAGCATGTTTTGAAAACGCCGCCACGGTGATGTCTTTGCCGGGCGTGGCCTTGATCGAATCTATGGACGTTGCGCTATCAATCACCGCTTCGTCACCCACTTTCACGCGCCATTTCTTTTCGAGAATGATTTCCAATCCGCGCTTCCTGTCGAGCGATGCGGAGTTGAACAGGATCAACGCGCGCCCGCCTTCATCGAAATACTGATCCAGCTTTTTTAGCTCGTCTATCGTCACCGCCGGAATCGAGCCGGGGATGATCAGCAAGTTGCAATCTTGCGGAACGGTGTTCGTGCCGATGAGCGACAGTAGTCGGACTTGCACATAGTTCTGCTCCAGCAAGGATTTGAAATCGAGGTAGCCTGTGTATTCATCACCGCTTTCGAGATCGTGCTCCCCGTGACCTTGAAGCACGTAGGCGATATGGGGCTTGGGATTCGTCACGGCGATCAGATACGCGGTGAACGCCGTCTCGCCCTTGAACGCAACCGTTCGTCGGAAATATTCGCCAGTCTGTTGATCCTGTCCCACGGCGGTATCCACCAGAAATTCACCCGGCAACACCAACGGACGGCCTTCGCACTCAAACAGCACAAAGTTTTTCTCCTCGGCCTTGCCGTGGCTCGCGTTGGGCAGTTTGAATTTCTGCTTCAAGCGCAACGCCTCCGCCGCGTCCCGCAAGTAATCCACCGTCACGACGCTCACCTTGGGGTTGACCGCTTGATACTCGCGCAACAACGCGGCGATGTTCGGATAAAAGCTATCCTCTCGATCGTAGTAGATCGTGATCTTCACCTCGTTGGTCAACGAGTTCAGAAAGTTCTTCGTGCGCGAGGACAGTTCCTGCTTTGTGGTTTCACTCAGGTATTGCCGATGGAAAAACAGCGCGCCGAGATGGTTCAACATCACGATCACCGCCAGCACCACCAGCGTCCGCACGATGACATCGAAACCCACGCCCCACTTGCGGCGCGGGGTGAAGCTGGGTTTGGATTGGGGATCGGTGGCCATGTTATTTCCAGCGGCGACTCTCCACCGCGCGCAACGTCAGGAACAAAAAGAAAAACGTGAGGCTCACCAGCAGCAACACCGAACGCGTATCAATGACGCCGTGCGCGAACTCCTTCATCTGCTCGAAGAAGCTGAACCGGCTCATCACTTGTTCCTTCCACGTCGCGCCTGAAAAACTCGTTCCCGCCACGTAGCTCAACGCAAACAACGCCAGCCCGATCAACAGACTCAACATCGCCGCCACCATCTGACTCACCGTTAATGCTGAAGCCAGTCCGCCAAACGAGATGAAGAACGCTCCGAACAATCCGATGCCCGTGAACGTGCTGATCAACACGCCGACATCCAGCGCGCCAGCCTGCTTCGCGTAATGTTGGATGATGTAACAGCACCCAAGGAACGGCAGCCACATGATCATATAAAACAGCCACGCAGCGGCGAACTTCGCGCTGACCACTTGCAGGTCGCCCACCGGCGTCGTCATCAGCGTCTCGTAAGTGCCGGAGTATTTCTCGTGCGCGTAAAGCCGCATCGTGATGACGGCGTTCGCGATCAGCAGCGTGAACCAGAACATCGGGCTTTGGAAAAACAGTTCCGTCACAGGCAGTTGATACCCCGCGCCGCCCATGCCACGGATCAACACCCAGAAAGTCAGGCCGGACAACAGCGCCACTCCCGAAATGATGACGTAGCCAGTGAGAGAGACGAAGAATGTCCCCAGCTCCCGCCGCATGAGTGTGAGAAAAACGTGCATCAGCTTTCTTCTTCCTCGTTCGGTTTGGTGACCTGCACGTAAATATCTTCAAGCGAATGCCGATTGCGCGTGAGTTCGCGCAATTGCCAGCCGCGTTGCTTCACTAGAGAAAAGATTTTCGGGCGCAGATCGCAGCCATCCAACGGTGTCAGGGCGCAGCGATGGAAATCCCCTTCCGCAGGCGACACATCGTAATGTTCCACCTCGGCCATCTGCGCCCACGCAGCTTTCAACTCCGCCACCGGTGCGGCGATCTCTGCAACAATCTGACCTTTGCCAACCATGCGGCTTTGCAGATTGTCCGGCGTATCAGACGCGAGAATTTTTCCGCCCAACATGATCATCACGCGGCTGCACGTCATCTCCACTTCCGGCAAAATGTGCGTCGAGATCAACACCGTGTGTGAGCCGGACAAACTCTTGATGAGTGAACGCACGAGGCGTATCTGGTGCGGATCAAGCCCGATGGTCGGTTCGTCGAGGATGATCAAATCCGGCTCGTGAACGATGGCATCCGCTAGGCCGACGCGTTGTTTGTAGCCTTTGGAGAGCTGACCGATGATGCGCTTGCTGACATCCGTGAGACTGCATTGCTGAAGCACGGTATCAATCCGATCCCGCGAGCGAGCGCGACTCAAACCTTTCAGCCTCGCGCGGAACTTGAGGTATTCGCGCACGCGCATCTCGTTGTGCAGCGGATTATTTTCCGGCATGTAACCAATGCGACGGCGCACTTCCTCGGAATCATGAAAAACATCGTAACCCGCCACGCGCGCCGTGCCGGAGGTCGCCGGCATGAAGCACGAAAGGATGCGCATGGTGGTGCTTTTGCCTGCGCCGTTCGGCCCGAGCAGACCGACGATCTCTCCGCGCGCCACAGAAAATGAAATGCCCGCCAACGCCGTGTGACCGGCGTAGCGTTTCGTCAGATTGCTGACATCAATCATCGGGGCGGAACTCATCAATGCGATTTTCAGTCTAGGTGAAAACTCCAACAGTCGGCGAACTAAAACTCCTCAGCGGACGGGCAATTCCAGTTGTGCGACTCGCAATTCCACAAATCCACCAGCGCCACGGTTCATTATCTTGAACGTGAGCACGGCTTTTTCTTTGGCCTTTTTTTTGCCGAGTGCGTTCGTCACACGCACTTGGTTGAACACGGGGAAACCATCCACCCCCAACAACACAATTCCCGACTGAAGTTTGGCAACAGCGGCTGGACTGTTTGTCTGCACCTCTGTGACCATCAATCCGTCTCCTTCATTCAATTGAAAATTGACGGCTTGATCGGCTGTGAGGTTTTGTGTGGTCAAACCCAACCGCGCAAGAATCATTTGCCGCGTCAATAAGTCCATTGTGATCATCTCGATCTTCAGGGTTTTCTCACGACCATTCTCTGAAACTGTGACCTTCGCCGTGTTGTCGGAATTCGCTGCCATGTTGAGAATCAGTTCGATAAGCCCACGAACCGGCTTGCTGTTCACCTCCAACACCTGCTGCCCGACTTTGAGTCCAGCACGATCCGCCGGACTGTTCGGTTGAACTTCCCGCACGGTGATGGAATCCGACGCGCCACGAAACCGGGCGCCGAGCCAGAGTTTTGCCATCCATTCCAGAGTGAAAAAATCCGACAACGCCTCGCTGATCTGTTTTACAGGAATGGCGAAGCCCGTTCCCTTGCCTTCTCGCTGGCCTCCGACGACAGCTACGTTTAGCCCGATGAGTTCGCCGCGCGTATTGATCAGCGGCCCACCGCTGTTTCCGGGGTTGATGTCCGCATCTGTCTGCAGCCAGTCTGGATAATCCAGCTTCATTTCACCGACGACGGATCGCCGATTCTTCGAGCTGAGAATTCCGCGCGACACCGACCCACCAAGCCCAAATGGATTTCCCACTGCAATCACCGTTTCGCCCAACAAGAGATCGTCGTCTTTCGCAAACGAGATTGGTTTGAATGGCTTTTCGCCAGGCTTGCGCCGAATCCGCAGCAGCGCGAGGTCTTTCGTTCCCATCGGCAAAAGCTTTTCAGCTTCATATTCACGACCGTCTTGAAGCTGCACCTGCACGCGCGAGTCATCCTTGATCACATGAAGGTTGGTCAGAATATATCCATCCTCACCCACTTCATCCACGATCACGCCAGCCGCAATACTGTTGATGTCGGGTTGCGCTGATTTGCTGATCCCAAATGCCCGCCGATAATACGCCTCTTCCTCTGGAGAAACATGTTTTGCCAGCCGGATATTCACCACGCTCGGCATCACCCGCTCGATCGCTTCAACCGTCGCATCCCGGCGGACGTCTCGCGCGATGGCTTGTTGAGAAGTCGTAGGCGCGCGGTCACAACCCGCCATCAAGCACGCGCACAAAGCCAGTGCTGCCTTGCGCCATTGGGTTGAACTTGTTTTGTTCGTTGAATTCATCTGTCAGTTGAAAGCCGGATCGCGTCTTTGGTTTCGCGGCGTCCGGCTCTTAATCTTTTTCATAATCTTAATCCCGCTGGACCGGAGATTAAGAAAAAGATTACGAGTAGGATTAAGACCGCACCGTCCGCGCGGCAGTTTCAGCCACCCCTCGCCGCGAACCTGCGCTTGACTTTGCGAGACGCAGGACGCAAAAGCAATTCCAAGTGCTTTCCCAAAACACCAATACCTACGCCCAATGGCGCGCGCGAAACAGCTTCGCCGCCGCTCTGCGCGATTCACCAGACGCGCCGCCGGAGAAACTTCTTCAATCCATCTGGCAACATCAACGCCTGCGCCGCGATCAACTGACCACTCTCGACGGTCAGCGCGTGCGCGTGCTGCATCCCGGCTTTGGCAGCGTGGAAGGCGGGCCGGATTTCCGCGAGGCTGTGATTCAATTGGGAAACGCTGCACCCGTCTCCGGCGACATCGAAGTGGACATCCGCGACTCCGGCTGGCGCGCTCATGGTCACGACAAAAATCCCGCGTTCAAGAACGTCATCCTCCACGTCGTCTGGGACGCGAAGCCGCCCGCCAGTCATCCGCCCACGCTGTGTTTGAGCAAAGTTCTCGACGCGCCGCTCGCCGAGTTGAGCCTGCAACTTGAACATAATTCCATCCGCGCCTTGCCGGAACATCTTCTGGGCAAATGCTCCGCGCCATTGCGTGAACTCGACGCCAACACGCTCGCTACCTTATTGAATCAAGCCGCGCACGTCCGTCTCCAGAACAAAGCCGCGCACTTCCGCGCCCGCGCCCAACAAGTCGGCTGGGAGCAGGCATTGTGGGAAGGATTGTTCCGCGCGCTCGGCTACAAACACAACGTCTGGCCGATGCAACACCTCGCCGAAACGCGCTCACTCTGGCAGCGCGGCGCGGATTCCGCGTTCAAGATTCAATCGCGCCTGCTCGGTCTGAGCGGATTGCTTCCCGCTGAATTGACGCGCAACGAATCCGGCGCAGACGACTATGTCCGCCGCGTCTGGGACGGGTGGTGGCGCGAGCGGGATGCGTTTTCCGAAAACATTCTTCCGCGCAACACCTGGCGATTTCACGGCCTGCGTCCCGCCAATCACCCGCAACGCCGACTCGCCCTCGCCGCGCATTGGGCCAGCGATGCGACCTTCGTTGAACGCATCGAGTCTTGGTGTCAGCGCGAGATCGCGGACAAAGCGTTACTCGATTCGCTCGCGAAGATTCTGGCCGTCGGGCGCGACGACTTCTGGTTCTGGCACTGGACATTTCGCTCCGCTCGAATGACTAAATCCCAGCCGTTGCTCGGCGAACAGCGTGTCACCGATCTCGCCGTGAACGTCATCCTCCCGTGGCTGTGGATTCGCGCTGTCGAAGGCGACAACGCAAAACTAAAAACCGAAATGGAGCGACGCTACAACGCGTGGCCTGCCGCTGAAGATAATTCTGTCCTGCGCCTCGCCCGCCAACGACTTCTCGGCAGAGCGGCGACGGGGCGTTCCGGCTTGAACACCGCCGCCGCACAACAGGGCTTGCTCCAAATCGTCCGCGACTTCTGCGATCACTCCAATTCCACCTGTGATGCCTGCACGTTCCCTGAGTTGGTGAAGAGCTGGTCGCCAAATCAGCCCAGACTCAAAACGTGAAGGCTCGAGCAATTCGTGGCTTTAGTTTCTCCCGGGTTTTCAAAACAATCCGCCCGTGCCGAAGTGGATCAAATTCATCATCGCCGTTCTGTTGCTGCCGGTTTGCGCTGGTGCAGGCATCACGTTGTGGCGCGTGATGCGGGCTTGTGGCAACGCCGATGTCACGCTCGTGCCCGTGATCGGCGGCGCGCTTTGCTGGCTCGTCATCTATCTGCTGTTGCCCAAACCGATGTGGATTTACGTGTTCGGCCACGAACTCACGCACGTCCTCTGGGTCTGGCTCTTCGGCGGCAGCGTGAAACAATTCAAAGCCACATCCGAAGGCGGGCATGTGATCGTGGACAAAACAAATTTTCTCATCGCGCTCTCGCCGTATTTTTTTCCGCTCTACGCCGTGATGGTCGTTGCGGTGTTCGTCACCGGCCATCTGATCTGGAATTTGACTGGCTTCATGGTTTGGTTTCACCTACTCGTCGGCGCAGCCTACGCGTTTCACATCACGCTCAACGCCCACGTTCTCAAGACGCAGCAATCCGACATCACCAGCCAAGGCTATCTCTTCTCTGCTGTGGTGATCTTCCTCGGCAACGTCCTCGTGCTGCTCATCGGTCTGCCGCTGCTCACGGCCAAGGTGACTCTGCTGAAGATGCTGAACTGGTGGTTGGACAACACGCTTGCCCTCGTAAGAACCATCGTTGGGTGGTTTTGAAATTGTTTCTGAACAACCGTTGCGTCTGTGGACGGCTGTGAAATAATCGCCACAGCAATGAAATTTTCCACGTTCACACTGGCCGCATTGAGTCTGATTGGAGGACAAATTGTCTCAGCACAAAACGCGGCTCCCGTCATCAACGCACCCGCGGCCTATCGCGCCGACCGGATTCTCGTGATGCCCAAACCTGCGGGACTCACCGCCGCGCGCGACCTTCACACGCGGCATGGCGTAAAAGTCCTGGCAAATTTTCCCGGCGTGCATGGATTGCAAAGCGTGAGCGTTCCTGCCGGGGAATCGGTTCAGGGTTTGATCTCAAAATATCAGGCCAGCAGCGATGTCGCCTATGCCGAACCGGATTATGTGCGCTATCTGAACGCCGTTCCCAACGATCCCAAATACTCCGACGGAACATTGTGGGCGCTCAACAACACCGGACAAAGCGGTGGCGTAGTGGACGCGGACATTGACGCGCCGGAAGCGTGGGATGTCGCTCGTTTCGCCAGCAACATTGTCGTGGCCGTTCTCGATTCTGGGATTCGTTACACACACGAAGACCTGGCTGCGAACATTTGGATCAACCCAAACGGTGGCGGCTGCGGCTTCAACAGCATCACAGGCACGACCAATGTCATGGATGATAACGGGCACGGGACATTGGTGTCGGGCGTGCTAGGCGCGGTTGGCAACAACGGCAAGGGCGTCGCGGGCGTCGCGTGGCGCGTGAAACTGATGGCAGGCAAATGCTTCGACAATGCCGGCAACTCCAGCGATTCCTACATTATCGGCGCGATTGATTACGCGCGGACGAATGGAGCGAAGGTGATGGTCGCGGCGTTTGACAGCACCGGTTACTCGTCGTCCTTGTCGAATGCGATCTACGCCGCGCGCGAGTCCGGGATCATCTTCGTGACTTCTGTTGGAAATAATACAGCCAACATTGACGCAGTCCCGCGCTACCCGGCGTGCTACGACATTGATAACGTGGTGACAGTCACCGCTACCACGCGAAACGACGCGCTGTTGAGTGTGGCGAACTACGGCGCCATCAACGTGGACCTCGCCGCGCCCGGGGAGTCCATCCACACGACATGGAGTCCGACGGATAATTTCTATACCAGTCTGTTTTCGGGAACTTCCTACGCGGCGCCGTACGTCGCGGGTGCGTTCGCTCTGCTGAAGGAACGATTCCCCGCCGAACCCCATCAGCAACTCATCAGCCGGGTTTTAACCGGCGTTGATCCACTGCCTGCACTCGCGGGAAAATGCGTCACTGGCGGTCGGCTGAATCTTCGGAAAGCTCTCAGCCCGCCGGTTTACCTGACATTCCACACCATGCTGAACTTTCTGGGCCAGACGACGGCGCAGTGGCGTGTCACCGCTGGGCCATCGCGAAATTTTGTAGTCGAGGCCAGCACCAACCTGACTACTTGGTCGGCAGTGTACGGCGGAAAAACTTCGGTCTCTGGAACAGCGGATTTCTTTGATCCGCTGACAGCAAGTCACTCGCGGCGTTTTTATAGGGTTGTGGCTGAACCGTGATTGGGCTTAACCGGAACAATTCTTTAGCCACAGATGAAACACGGATCGAACACGGATGGGACGGACGAGTTTTGATTGCCTGATTCCACCAGGCAGTGCTCCCCTGAATCCGCCGGGCGGCTTCGTTCACCGTCCGGTTTCCGTGTTTCATCCGTGGCTTGAACTGCATCGTTCCGGATTATTCCGTCAAAAAAAATTAAGAGTCCCTCGGCCTGCGGACGACGACTTCCACGGGCTGGCGGTTCTTGGCGATGCTGTTCGCGGGCAAAATGCCGCGCCAGTTCACTCCGGGATAGATCACCGCGCCGCGACCGATGATGCTGCCGGGATTCAACACGCTGTTGCAGCCAATCTCGGCGTGATCACCGATGAGCGCGCCGAATTTCCGCAGGCCGGTGTCGAACGGTTTGCCATCCATGTCCACCGTCACATTGCCGGACAGGGATTTTAGATTGGAGGCGATGACGCCCGCGCCGACGTGGGCTTTGTGGCCGAGGATGGAATCGCCGAGGTAATTGAAGTGCGGCACCTGACAGCCGTTGAACAGCAGCACGTTTTTCAACTCGCTGGAATTGCCCACCACGCAATCGTCGCCCACGATGACATGTTCACGGATGTAGGCGTTGTGACGTATCTGACAATTTTTACCGATGATGGCCGGGCCTTTGATCATCGCGCCGTCCTCCACCACCGTGCCTTCGCCGATGAACACCAGATCACCGATGAACGCGCGGCCTTCGCACTTATTCCGCAACTCCGCTTTGGTATTCGCCTCGACGTAGGCTTTGATCTTCTTCAACGCTTCCCACGCATAAGTGCAACCGTCGAAGAGTGCGGCGTGCTCGGTCTGGCTTAAATCAAACAGGTCGGCGGGTTTGAACATGGGCGAAAGCTATTTTGAAACGCGACGAATTCCAAGCCGCAAGCTCACCGCGGATGGAACAGAAACTGCCGCACAGTAGCGGCGACCATCCTTGGTTGCCGTAGAGGGCGTGCATCCTTGCCGCCCGGAATTCGTGTTGTTGTCTCGTAACGCATTCGGTTTTACCAACGGCTCACGTCTTTCCACGCCTTTCCGCCGGGCTGCCCCGAATGCTTTCGGGGTACGGCAGGCAAGGATGCCTGCCGCTACAATCGAGCGGCACTTCCAGCCACACCTGCTCACCTGTCATAAAAAAAACTGCCTGAAAATGTGATTTCCAGGCAGGCGCGAATGTTCGGCGTGTTCAGTAGCGAACCGTCTGCCACTTCTTCGCTTTGGCACTGACAAGGATTGCCTCGCAGATGGCCAGTTCATCGTGGCCGTCCTTGAACGTGCTGAAGTTGGCTTTCTCTTTTCCGGCGATGTGGGAATACACGCGGATGAGGAAGTTCTTCAATCCATCGGGATAAGCTTCGGGGTGACCGCCGGGATAATGCGCGTAAGGCCGCGCTTCTGGACTGAGCAGCGACGGGTCTTTCATCAGCAATTCATTCGGACGTTCGCGATGGCCGATCCACATTTCGTTCGGGCGTTCCTGATCCCAGACGACGGAACTCTTCGAGCCAGCCAATTCAAAGAACAAGCGGTTCTTGCGTCCGGCAAAAACCTGCGAGACGGAGAAGGACCCACGCGCTCCGTTGTCGAATTCAAACAACACGCTCGCGAAATCTTCCGTATTGATGGGCATCGCCTCGTAATCCGACGGTTGCAACATCTTGCCGGAATAGGTTTCTACCTGCTTCTTGGGCTTCATGCGATTTTTGTGAATGGTGGAAAAATCCGCACACACTTTTTTGATCTTCAGCCCAGTGATGAACTGGATGCAATCGCACCAGTGCGAGCCGATGTCAGCCACGGCGCGGGACTTGCCGCTGAATTGCGGGACGAGCCGCCAGTTCCAATCGGTGGCGAGATACAACCAGTCTTGCGTGTAAGAACCTGTGGCGTGAAACACATCGCCGAGCTTGCCGTTGGCGACCATCGAGCGGGCTTCCTGCACGAGCGGGTAGTAGCGGTAGTTGAAATCAATCGCGTTCACGACGCCGGATTTCTTCGCGAGCTTGACCAACTCGGCAGATTCCTTGGTGGTCATGGCGAGCGGTTTTTCTGAAATGACGTGCTTGCCAGCCGCCATGATCTTCTTGCTGATCTCGAAATGGACGTGGTTGGGCGTGCAGTTGTGGATGACTTCGACTTCCTTGTCCTTCAGCAACGCTTCCACGCTGCCGTAGGATTTTGGGATGTTCAGGGCGGCGGCTTTGTTCCGCGCCAAGTCGTCATTCGCCTCGCACAACGCGATCATTTCCACGAAGCCGACGCGTCGCGCTGCTTCAACGTGAGCCGGGCCAATGAACCCGGTGCCGATAATTCCTGCCTTGATGGTTTTCATAAATTCCCCGTGATCCAGTGCGGACCCTTAAATCACTTGTTCACGATCTTGACCCACTTGCCGGATTTGGCGGAAGCCTCGACCGCTTCGAGCACGCGCTGGTTTTTCACGCCGTCTTCGAAGGTGGGCTGTACTGACTTGCCGTCCACAACAGCATTCACAAAGTCCGCAACGGTGTGAATGAACGTGTGCTCAAAGCCGATGATGTGTCCGGCGGGCCACCAGTTGCCAAAGAACGGCTGCACGCCGCCGCCTTGCGTGACGAGGATGTCGCGGAAACCCTGGCGGTCTTTCGGGTCGTCGTTGTTGAAAAACTTGAGTCGGTTCATGTCCTCGAAATCGAAGCAGAGCGAACCTTTGCTGCCGTTGATCTCGATGGTGATGTGATTCTTGCGACCCAGCGCCATGCGTGTGGCTTCGAGATTCGCCAACGCGCCATTTTCAAAGCGACCCATCAACATCGCAGCATCATCCACGGTGACTTTGCCCATCTTGCGTGTGGTTGCTTTCGCGCCGAGACCCGCGCTCTTGGCGGCGACTTCGGCCAGTGGACGTTCCGTGATGAAGGTGTGAAGCAGTCCGTTGACTTCCTGAAACTCACCCACGAGATAGCGGCCCAGATCAATGATGTGCGCGTTGATGTCGCCATGCGCGCCGCTGCCGCTCACGCCTTTTTGAAGCCGCCAGACGAGGGGAAACTCCGGGTCCGCAGGCCAGTCCTGTGCGTAGCGCGCCCGGAAATGATAAATTTTTCCAATCGCTCCTTCGGTGATCATCTTTTTGGCCAAGGCTATAGCGGGGATTCTGCGGTAATTGTGGCAGACCATGTGAACGATCCTGGCCTTGGTCGCAGCGGCGAGCATCTGCTCGGATTGTTTGACGGTCAACGCGAGCGGCTTTTCGCAGAGGATGTGTTTCCCATTTTGCGCAGCGGCAATGGCGATCTCAGCATGGGAATCATTCGGCGTGTTGATGTCCACGATGTCAATGAGCGGGTTCTCGACGACATCGCGCCAATCGGTGGAAGAGTTCTGCCAGCCGAGTTGGACGCGGGCGGATTGCACGCCAGCGGCATCGCGACCGCAGATGGTGTGCAATTCAACGTGAGCCTTGAGCGGGAAGAAACGCGGGGCTTGACGCCAAGCATTGGAGTGGGCTTTGCCCATGAACTTGTAACCGATCATCCCGACGCGCAGAGTTTTTGCCATATAAAGTAGGGGTTGAATTGCTGTCGGGCGTCTTTATAGTGGCGAAGTTTTTCCAAGTCAACGTGTGACTTGCTCACAAACCTATGACTTTTTCCGCCGCCGATATCGCCAAACACCTCCAAGGTGAAGTCCTTGGCGACCCGCAAACCCAGTTGAAAAGCTTCGCGCAAGCGGATGTCGCCCAACCCGGCGACCTGACTTTCGCTGAAAATGACGAGTTTTTCGCGCGCGCAGAACAAGGCGCGGCTTCCGCCATCATCGTCAGCGGCAATATGACTTCCACCACTGGCAAAGTGCTGATCCGCGTGAAGAATGCCCGCATTGCCTTCGCCAAAGTTCTCGCATTGTTCTTCCCAGAACCCGCGTTGCCCGCAGGAATTCATCCCAGCGCCGTCGTCGCACGCACGGCGCAGATTGATATGGGCGCGCACATCGGGCCGAACTGCGTCATCGGCGAGCGAGCGCAGATCGCGGGCGGCACAATTCTTCACGCGAATAATTATGTGGGCGACGATTGTAAGATCGGAGCAGGCACGGTGTTGTTTCCCAACGTGACGCTTTATCCTCGAACCGAACTCGGCCAACGCGTTCGCATCCATGCCGGAGCGGTCATCGGCTCGGACGGTTACGGCTATGTGTTAGACGGCGGTGTGCATCGTAAAGTCCCGCAGATCGGCAACGTCATCGTGGGCGACGACGTCGAGATTGGCGCGAATGTGACGGTGGATCGCGGCGCACTCGGCACGACGACCATCGGCAAGGGGACGAAGATTGATAACCTCGTGCAGATCGCGCACAACGTGCAGATTGGCGAGCATTGCCTCGTGATCGCGCAAGTCGGCATCGCGGGCAGCAGCAAGCTCGGCAACTACGTCATCCTTGCCGGACAAGCAGGCGTCGGCGGGCATTTGCAGATCGGCAACAAAGCCATCGTGGCCGCACAATCCGGCGTGATGCACAACATCCCCGATGGCCAGACCTGGATGGGCAGCCCCGCGCAACCGGACAGACAAACCAAGCGCCAGATGATCGCCATTCAGTATCTACCCGAACTACTGAGGCGCGTGAGCAAACTCGAACGCGCGGCGGGCGGTGGTGAGAAAGCTGACTGATGTCCCGCCATCGGCGCGACGACGAGTACAAAAGTTGACCTCACTTCCAGCGTGTTGCGGATACATTTTCCCCGGTTTAATGAATTGAGTCGGAGCGTTTCTGTCACTAGCATCGCGATTCTAAATTTATGCTTAAAGCTGGAATCGTCGGTCTGCCCAACGTCGGCAAATCAACTCTGTTCAACGCCGTCACCCGCACCCGCAAAGCGGAAGCGGCCAACTATCCTTTCTGCACGATTGATCCCAACGTCGGCATCGTCACCGTGCCGGACGCGCGGCTGTATGAGTTGCAAAAGATCGCCAAGACGACAGTCGTCATCCCGGCGGCGGTGGAGTTTGTGGACATCGCGGGTCTCGTCAAAGGCGCAGCGCAGGGCGAAGGCTTGGGTAATAAATTCCTCACTCACATCCGCGAGGTGGACGCCATCGTGCAGGTCGTGCGGTGCTTTGAGGACGAGGACATTCATCACGTCACGGGCACTGTTGATCCCGTGCGCGACATTGAGGTCATCAACACGGAACTTGTCCTCGCTGATCTTGAGGCGGTGAAGAAGCGATTGGAAAAAGTCGCCAAGGACGCCAAGCGCGGTGACAAGGTGGCATTGGCCGAGGAAGCGGTGTTGAAGAAGTTTGAACCCATCTTGAACGATGGCAAGCTCGCGCTCTCCGTCCAACTCACGCCGGAGGAGAGGGTCATTTCCAAAGCGTTTTTCCTGCTCACGGACAAGCCCACGATTTTTGCGTGCAACGTGAAGGAATCCGAACTCGCTCAGGGCGACAAGAACACTTACGTCCAGAAGGTTCAGGAATACGTGAAAACGCATCTGGCGTGTGAGGCTGTGGTCATCAGCGCGCAGATCGAGAGCGACTTGATTGATCTCACGCCCGAAGAGGCGACGGCTTTCCTCAAGGAACTTGGCGTGGACGAGAGCGGCATCGGCGCATTGATCCGCGCAACGTATCATCTGCTCGGCTTGCGGACTTATTTCACGGCGGGCGAGAAGGAAGTTCGCGCGTGGACAATCCACATTGGTGACACAGCACCGAAAGCGGCGGGCGTGATCCATTCGGACTTCGAGCGTGGCTTCATCAAGGCCGAAACCGTGGCTTACGACGCTTTGATCAAATGCGGCTCGGTTGCGGTCGCGCGGGAAAAAGGATTGTACCGCATGGAAGGCAAGGAATACGTGGTGAAGGACGGCGACGTGTTGCTGTTCAAGTTTAACGTGTAATCCTCGCTGGTTTGCGGAACACTCGCGACGTGCTTGATCTGGAAACGGCCCTCGCCCGATTGTTGGAAACGATCCCGCCTCCCACGGCGGAACGTGTCCCGCTGACGGACTCCGCCGGGCGTTTCCTCGCGGAAAAAATCAGCTCGTCTCTCGATCTTCCACCGTTCGACAACTCCGCGATGGATGGCTACGCCGTGCAGGCTGCGGATGTGCGCGGCGCGCGGGCAGATGCTCCCATCACTCTCAAGCTTGCCGCGAAGATTTCTGCGGGAGAATTGTTCACGGGAGAATTACTCGCTGGTGAGTGCGCGCGCATCTTCACCGGCGCACCGTTGCCGCGTGGTGCAGATGCTGTGGTGATGCAGGAGGACGCGCGTGCTTCAGGCGAGATTGTTTCAATCTTGGATGAAGCCGCATCAGGAGAGAACGTCCGCAGGTGTGGCGAGGATGTGAAGCAAGGCGAGATGCTGGCGGACGTTGGCGAAGACCTGTCTCCGGGCAGAGTCGCACTGCTGGCGGCCACTGGTTTCTCCACGGTTCTTGTTGGACGCAGGCCCAACGTCGCGCTGGTCGCCACGGGTTCAGAGCTGCGCGCGCCGGGCGATCCACTTCAGCCTGGGCAGATTTTCGAGAGCAACCGCGCCATGCTGTCACCGCTCATCACGGGATGCGGCGGATTGCCCACTTTTTTCCCTCTCGTGCTAGACACTCTCGACGCCACGCGCGCCGCTCTGCAAACGGCTTTTTCCACCAGCAACATCGTGGTGACTTCCGGCGGCGTGTCTGTGGGCGAGATGGATTACGTGAAGGCCGCATTTGAATCGCTTGGGGGCGAACTTCAATTCTGGAAAGTGGCGATGCGTCCCGGAAAACCGTTCGTGTTCGGACGACTCAGTGAAAAGTTTCTGTTCGGACTGCCGGGCAATCCTGTTTCTGCGTTCGTCACGTTCTTGTTGTTGGTGCGGCCCGCCCTGCTGCGCTGGCAGGGCGCGAAGACCATTTCGCTGCCCACTCACACCGCCGTGTTGGGAGAATCCATTTCCAATCCAGGTGACCGCCGACATTTCGTTCGCGTGCGAACAGGAGCGGACGGAAAGATTTTCTCTGCTGGAAAACAAGCATCCCACGCGCTGAGTTCGCTGGCGGCTGCGGATGGGTTGTTGGATGTGCCGCCTCGCACGACCTTCTCTGACGGCTCGCGAGTTGATGTTCTGCGCTGTGTTTGACTCAGCGCCGCGTTGGCGGATTGAACGTGGAGGGTTTCATCTTCGGTTGTTGCACTGGCGCAACCGGCGTCGAAAGCCGCGCGGCGTCAGACGATGCGTAATCCTGCAATCCCACCGGCCTTCCGGCTGTGCCGACGATACCAGATGATTTGGAGAATGAACTGCCCAAGACTGGCGTCGCTGTTGCGGGCTTGCTAGAAAACGTTGGAGCTGGAGTGATGTAGCCCGGGCGTTGACCGGATTTTTCTGTGCTGCCGTAAGTAGATGCTTTCGGAAGATAGTTGTTGTTTTGAGGCTGGCTGTAGGTCGGGCCATCCAACAACTTCTTGAAATTCTCCATCCGCGTTTCGCGTTGAATCATCGCGCGGTCAACTCCATTTCCGCTCGGTGACCCGACCCGTCCTCCCTCCGGCATCTTTCCCGTTCTGGAAAATAAATTATCCGTGGCGGCGTTGTTTGAACTCTGGCCGTATGCCTTTGAATAGATGTCCTGTTCACGTCCTGCATTGTGGCGATTGGACTCTAGCGCGTGCTTTTCTTCGGTAGTGCGCTCCTTCTTGTTTCCAAACAGGTCTAGCGTGTTGCTCTTATTCGTTCGCACACCTTGTTCTTTTTCCAGCCGTTCGTAGTAGCGATCCAGCGGCGATAGAGATTTGGTTTTCCGCAAAGGATCCATGGTGGAATCCGGAGACTTGAAAGGGTCGTTCAAATCTTCCTGATCGCTTTGTTTGCCGTTCAGGAATTGTTCCTCCGCGTTCTTTTCCAGAATTGCCTTGAGACTGGATCGGTTCACCGGCTGGGGCGCGTTATTGATTCGTTGGGCTGGTTTGAACCTCGGCTGGGTCGGGCCTGAATCAAAAATCTCAAACGGCTTTCTGATCTCCGACTCCAGATTCTTGAACGGCGACTTCTTCTCGTTGACCTCGTGAAGATTGGTCGAAATCGTATCGGCTTTCGGCGCGGAGAAGATGATGGGCGTGCCCCGATCCCGGCTGCGATCCTGCGCGTGCGTCACTGTCATCGCCACTACCAAGCAGGCTGCGGCGGTCGCAACCGTCTTTATGTTGGTGAAGATTTTTTTCACGTTGGGAATCCTACCAGATGCCGACCCTGTTTCAATAGTCGTCTTAGGGTTCAATCCGTCGCCGCGAGCGACATCTCGCGCGTGTAAAACAAGATGCGTCCGCAGTTGATGCAGGTGACGATCTCCTGATGCGACTGGCAGGCCACGAGCGATTGCGCGGGCAACTTCATGTGACAACCACCACACACGCCGTGCTGCACTCCCACGAGCACGTTATCGCCCTTGCTCTTGGCCAACCGCTCATATTTGCCGCGTGTGGACTCATCCACGGCTGTGGCCAACGCTTCACGATCACTTTGCAGTGTGCCGAGTTCTTTCTTCATGTTGGTTTCGCGCTCGCCCAGAAGTGAAACCAAACTGTCCGCATTTTTCTTCGCCTCGGCAGCCTCGGCGGTGAGTCGCACCAAATCCTTCTGCGCCACCTCTGCCTGTTCCATCAATGCAATCTCCTGATCCTCAATCTTGGCGATGTCCGCCTTGCAACCCTCAATTTCATGCGCGAGCGCCTTGTATTCCTCGTTCTTACGCGTCTGCAACTGTTGGTTCGCGTATTTGGAAATCTGTTGCTGCTTGGCGTCCACGTCGAGTTCGAGGCGTTTGCGGTCGGATTCGATCTGGCGCAGGCGCAATTTTCCGGCTTCGAGCGCGGCTTGGGTGCTGGCGGTTTTACCTTTGAGAGTCTGACGTTCGGGTTCGATGTTCGACAACTCGGCTTGCGCACGGCGAATCTTGCGGTCGCGATCCTGCAGGATGAGGAGTTTTTCAATGGCTTCGAGCATTGAACGCAGCCTATCCATCGCTGCGCGGCAAGTCAATCAGCGCAAACTTTTTCCCCTTCACCGCGCACCGCTACTCTTCATCCAGAGCTGCACGAGCGCGCTAGAAAAATCTCCTGCCGTGTTCAGGTTGCGGAACACCTGATTCTGAAGATTCACAGTCGTCTGCCGGTTGTTCCTCTGATTCTTGAGATCAAGGTAGGAGATTTTTGCGATGGAGAAATTCGCCACTTCGATCCCTTTGAATTCCACCGCACCTGTCGGCGGCTTGAGTTTGGCAGCCGCCATCATGTTGACGATGTTTGTCTGGCCGAGATCGTTTTTAACTACCGCCATTTCTCCGATGTTCAACTTGAGCAGCTTGAAGTGCAGTTCGCGATGAGCCAACGCTTCGCGGTCGAACTCGATGTGCATTTCGCGGATGTGGAGAAACGGAGTGCCGCCAAAGTCCGCCGTGTTGTAGAGCGTGAGATTCTGGATGGTGGCAATCGGCGAAAGAAGTTTCGTGGACAATTTCCCGATCTTCACATCCATGCCGGTCTGTGCTCGTATCTGTTGCTCCATCGCCGACTTGGCGATCTTGTCCCGCGACAGCACCAGTCCCACCGCCACTGCGACGATGACCAGCGTGACGATCAGCAGCCATTTGATCAGGCGTAACATGCCGCGAGTATGAGTCGGGCCAGAACGTGGCTCAATGATGAATGCGGTTGAGACGCCAACCAAACGACTCGCGTCCGGCTGAAACTTTTGTCACCGTTCTGACAATGGAACTGCGGGAATTTGCCGAGCGCGTTTTGTTCGCCACGAGTCTGGAGGAAAAAATCCAGTCGCCCGGCATCATCACCGACGAACATCCCGGCCCGGCTCTCGTCACTCCCGATGCGCCAGGTCGTCCGCGCGGTTTGAACTTCAAGATCACCGGCACAGCGCGCGGTGAATTTCCCGGCACTCGGCTTCTGGAGCAAAACCACGAGCGCGGTCGTCTGCTGCATTTCTTCGCCAATCACGAGTTGCTCGCCACGGAATTGATGGCTCTCGTGCTTTTGAAATTTCCCGATGCGCCCGCCGCCTTCCGCAAAGGCGTACTCGAAACCCTCAAGGACGAACAGGAACACACACGCCTCTACATGGAGCGGATGAAATCGTGCGGCATAGAGTTCGGTTCGATCCCTGTGAGCGGCTATTTCTTGCGCGCGGTGACCGGCATGGAAAGCCCTATGGATTACGTCGCTGGTCTGAGCCTGACGTTCGAGCAGGCGAATCTGGACTTCGCCCGCCACTTCTCGTCGTGCTTCGCGGAAATCGGCGATGCGGAGTCCGCCAAGCTGTTGCAGAAGATTTATCGCGACGAGATCGGCCATGTGGCTTACGGACTAAAATGGTTTCGTCGCTGGAAGAATCCGAGCGAGAGCGATTGGGCCGCGTTCTGTCGGCAACTGAAATTTCCCTTGTCTCCTGCGCGCGCGAAGGGTCTTTCATTGAATGTTGAAGGCCGGCGCGCTGCGGGTCTGCCGTTGGACTTCATCGAAAACCTCAGCGTCTTCTCCCAATCCAAAGGTCGCACGCCAACGGTGTTTGTTTTCAACCCACTCACCGAAGCGCGCATCGCCGGTGGCAAAAACTTCTCTCCCAAGAAACATCAGGCGCAAATCGTCCGCGACCTTTCCAACCTGCCACAATTCCTCTGTCGCCAGGATGACATCGTGTTGGTGGAGCGGCGACCGAGCGTGCATTTTCTCAGCGGTTTGAAGGACGCAGGATTCACGCTGCCGGAGTTCGCGGAATCTGTCGCGCCGCTCGTGGAACGAAAGCTCGGCGCGCTGCGACCGTGGGCTTGGGGTCCGGACAGCGTGGCGTTGTTTGAACCTCTCTTCGCCAATCTGAAAGAACAACGCCGCACGCCAGAAGTTTGTTTCAATGACAGAATCTCCGCGCTCTACTCGAAGTCTTGGAGTGCGTCGTTTCTGCGGAACTTTCTTATTTCGAGACCCCGTGAGGAATCTCACTCTTCAAAATCGGCAATCGCCAATCAGCAATCGCCAATGGAATGCTGGCTCTGCTCGGAAGCGGAGATTGGTATGGCGGTGAACTCTGTTAATGCCGCTCTGGACGCCGTCGCCTCCATCCGTGCGCGCGGTCATCACAAGGTTGTTCTCAAGGAATCCATCGGTGTGGCCGGCAGCAATTCCATCCGTCTGCTCGAACCTGAAGTCTTGGACAAACAGAAAAGTTGGATCGCCAACGCCGTGGATTCAGGACGTGAAGTGGTGGTTGAACCCTGGCTGGATCGCGTGCTGGATTTCTCCGCACAACTGGAGATGACAACGGCAGGCATTAAACTCTGCGGCTACACCGGATTGCTCAACGACGCGAAAGGACAGTTCCAAGCCAACTGGGCTGAACCAAAACACGAACGCTCTTTCCCTGCGACGGTTCTCTCCACTCTGGGAGTCACTCCTCGCGCTGTAAATGAAATCCAGATTTTCTACACCAACTTGTTCGCTGCGTTGGAGAAAGAACTGCGGCTCGTGGATTTCCTCGGCCCGCTCGGCATTGATTGCTTCGTCTATCGTGACGCCACTGGTTCAATGAAGCTCAAACCTGTCGTAGAAATAAACCCGCGCTACACGATGGGTCGTCTGACTGTAGAGTTGATGAAGAATGTTCACCAAGGTTGTTACGGATTGTTCCGCTTGGTGAATCGCCCGGCTCTCAAAGCGGAAGGTTGTGACAATTTCAAAACCTACGCCGCACAGCAGCAGGAAAAGTTTCCTGTGCGTCTGGAGGGTTCAACTCACCCAAGAATCCGCGATGGCTTCGTCTGCCTCACCGACCCGGAACAAGCTGAGGTTTGTCTCGCCTCGTTCCAAGTCTTCCGCGATCAATCCACATTTCATCTCAACCTCCGAAGTAGCGGCAAGCATCCCTGCTTGCCGTAGAGCCGGGCTTCTAGCCCGGCGGAAATATCTACACGAATCAAGAGGGATTCAGAAGGGTCGAGAGTTACAAAAATTCAATTGCCTTTGTCCGGGCCGCAGGGATGCCCGCCCTCTACAGCAGGCAAAGATGCCTGCTGCTACACCCTTCGTTCTTCCACGATCAATCCGCGTTCAGCTCAACCGCATGGGCATGACGACGTAGAGGAACGGCCCGTTGATCTTGAGAACTCCGGGGCTGAGTTCGTCAATCAACTCGATGAACACTTCGTCCTGCGTCAGCGCGTTCAACGGATCAATCATGTATTTCGGATTGAACGCAATGGACATCTCCTTGCCTTTGTAATTCACCGCCATGCTTTCGCGCGCTTCGCCGACTTCCGGACTGTTGGCTGTGATGGCGAGATTGTTCTTTCCGAACGTGAGCTTCACAGAATTTGCCTTCTCACTCGTCATTATCTCAGCGCGTTTGAGGGCGTGGAGAAATTCTTCGCGCGGCAGGCTGATGCGTTCCTTAGCTTCACCAGGGATCACCTGACGATAGTTCGGATAATTTCCTTCGATCAGCTTGGAGATGATGACCACGGAGAATCCCTTGTCATCGTTCAGCGTGAACTCGGCTTGATTGTCCGCGTATTTGATCGTGACGTCGCCCTTGTCTTGAAGCAGACGGTTCAACTCATTGACCGCTTTGGCCGGAATGATGAATTCCCCCTGGCTGTGTTCGGAAATGTCCACTTCCTCATCCGTCAACGCCAGACGCCTTCCGTCCGTAGCCACGATGGTCATCTTGTGTTCTTTGAGACTAATGAAAATCCCGTTCAACACGTAACGCGCCTCGTCGGTCGAGATGGCGAAGGATGTTTTCTTCATCATCGCCTTCAACTTGTCCTGCGGCAGAGTTACTTTCTTGTCGTCCTTGAACTTGTTGATGGGCGGAAACTCTTCGGCTGACAAACCGTGGATTTTGTAAAAAGACGAACCAGAACGAACGCTACAAATATTTTTTTCATCCACTTCAAGATCAATCTCGCCGCCTGCCAATTCGCGTGTGATGCCAAAAAGTTTTTTTACGGGAATCGTTGTTGACCCTGCTTTCTTGACGGTGGCTTCGACGCTGCAAGAAACGGTTACGTCGAGATCCGTGGCGGTGAACTCCAGTTTGTTGCCTTCAGCGCGCACGAGCACGTTGGAAAGAATTGGCAACGTCGTGCGAGAGCCGACAACGTTTTGGACGGCTTGGAGTCCGTTGAGCAATTGCTCCTTGGAGATGGTCAGGTTCATGCGTGTCTAATATAGATGATTCTTTTTCTACAAAAAGTATTCTTATTAAGGTCTGTGAATAAGGCGTGAAACTTTTATTACACAAGCCTGTCAACGAAATCGGATGAAATGAAACCGGAAACAAAATCGCGACGCCAGTTAAAAAGTGGAAAGTTGTCGGCCTTATTCACAATTCCACCAATCTGTTCACAAAAGTTTCCCGCTTACTTGGCACCTTGTGCGCGACGTACCACTTCAGGGAGTGAACCGATCACAAATTCGACTTCGTCCATCGTTGAATCGCGCCCCAGAGAGAATCGAACGAGTGAGTTTGCCAGCTTTTGATCCACGCCAAGTGCAGAGACGACGTGAGACGGTTCTAATGAGCCAGCGGAACACGCAGAGCCGCTGCTCGCGCAAATGCCTTCCAAGTCCAAGCACGCCATCAGGGCGATGCTGTCTGCGCCTTCAACAACGAAGGAAACCGTGTTGGCTAGCCGTTGCTCGCGAGAACCGATCCGCTGGAGTGATGAAATGGAATCCACAGCGGCTATCAGCCGGTTCGAAAGGAAAGAAAGTTTTTGTGTATCGAAGACAGGGGTTTTAACGAACCTATCCAAGGCTTCCACCAAACCAGCGATGGCAGGAAGATTTTCAGTGCCAGCGCGACGCTCATTCTCATGGCCGCCACCGAAAAGAATCGGGTCAGGTAACAGCGGCGAACGGATGTAGAGAAGTCCCGCGCCCTTTGGTCCATGAAACTTGTGTGCGCAAACCGAAACGAGGTCGGCATTGAACTGATGGATGTCCTTGAACGGCTCTTTGCCGAACCACTGAACGGCGTCTGTGTGAAAAATAATTCCACGATCCCGACAGGTTGATCCCAATTCCGGCACGGGTTGAATCGTGCCGATCTCGTTGTTGGCAGCCATCACAGAAACCAGCGTTGTGTCCGGGCGGATGGCTTTCTTCAAATCATCGGGCGAAACGCGACCGGAAGAATCCACCGGCAGGCGAGTGACTTTGAAACCTTCCTTCGATTCCAGGTAATCGAAGCAATGCAGCACGGCATGATGTTCGATGGCGGACGTGATGAGATGTTTGCCTTTGTGAGCCAGAAGGCGCGCTGTACCGAAGATGGCGAGGTTGTTGGACTCCGAACCGCCGCTGGTAAAGATGACTTCGCTGGGCTTGGCCTTGAGAAAAACGGCAGCGCGGTCGCGCAAATCGTCCAGAACAGAACGCGCCCGCTGACCGATGTGATGAACACTGGAGGGATTACCCCAATTGTCTGAGAGAAACGGAATCATCACGTCGCGGACCGATGGATCAAGCGGCGTGGTGGCGTTGTAATCGAAGTAAATGGTGCGAGGCATGGCTAATAGATGGCGGTTTCACTGCCGAATCCTGGCGGGACGGCGGAGGGATTTGCGAAGCGTTCCTCCAACCACGGATCAGCCGTGTTCGAGTAACCGCGCACTTCCCAGAAGCCGAGGATGTCGCGATCCATGAAGGTGATTTCGCGGATGAACTTCGCGCCCTTCCACGCATAACGCTTCGGGATGATCAAGCGCGCTGGGCCGCCGTGTTCCTTGGTCAGTGGCTTGCCGTTCCACGAATGAGCGATCATCACATCGTCATCCATGCAGACGGATAAAGGATTGTTGGTGGAGTATCCGTCGTAGCTCTTGAAGAAAACGTGTGACGCTTCGGGCTTGGGTTTAACAAGGTCAGCCAGCGTGAAGAACGCCACGCCCGCGAACTCCATGTCGAACTGACTCCAAGTAGTGACGCAATGAAAGTCGCTGACATCTTTGAATTGCGGCAGCGCGCGAAAATCTTTCCACGATAGCGTCACAGGATTTTTCACCTTGCCACCAATCTTGAGTTCCCACTTATCCAGCGGCACATCAGGATGCACACCGAGATCGAGCACGGGAAAGTTGTGCACCTGCCGTTGGCCGGGCGGCAAACGATTCGCCGAGCGCACGACGGGCGTGGCTTTGCCTGCCATCTTCTGCGCCCAACGTTCTTTAGCCGCGATGTAGGAATCTTTCATTCGGACGCCGGAAGAATAGACAGCAAAGAAAAAACATCCAACACCAGAGAAGTGTCATTCATCAGCAACTATCGTTTTGACCTCACAGCCCTCTCTGCCTAACGTGTTCGAGTAGAAAACGAATCGCTAGAATTGTCCGGCGGAACTCAAAGATGCAATCCGCCAGCCATCCAGCACATTGAACCACTCCTCATGTTTAAGAAAATCATTCTCGGTATCATCGTTGTCGTCGTCGTGTTGGCTTCGTTGTCAGGTATCAAGGCGTTGCAGATCGGCAAGCTCATCGCCTTCGGAAAAAGTTTCAAGCAGCCTGCCGAAACCGTTTCGTCCTCGGTGGTGACGGAAGACAAATGGCCGGACACGTTGCTGACCGTGGGTTCAATCTCGGCTGTGCAGGGCGTGAAGATCACCGCAGAGATTCCCGGCACAGTCAGCACGATAGCCTTCGAGTCCGGTGCAGCGGTGGCTCAAGGTGATTTGCTTCTTAGCATGGATGTATCTGCTGAAGAGGCGCAGATGCGCGCTCTCGATGCTCAGACCGAACTGGCCAAGACCAATCTCGGTCGTGTGAAAAGTTTGCGTGAAGAAAAAACCGTTTCGCAGGCCGAGATGGACCAGGCCGAAGCCACAGTGAAACAAACGCAAGCCAACGCCGACGCCATCCGCGCGACCATCGCCAAGAAAGTTATCCGCGCACCGTTTGCCGGGCGGCTCGGCATCCGTCAGGTCAACGTCGGTCAATATCTCGAACCCGGAAAACTCATCGTCTCGTTGCAATCACTCGCGCCGGTGTATGGAGACTTTTCGCTGCCGCAGCAGGAATTTGCGCGGCTCAAGAACGGATTGACCGTGCGCGCCACGACGGACACTTATCCTGACAAACAATTCACCGGAAAGCTCACCGCCATCAATCCTGACCTTGATGCCTCCACCCGGAGCATTCGCGTGCAGGCGACATTCGAGAATGTAGAGCAGTTGTTGCGTCCCGGAATGTTCACACGCATGGAAATCGTTTTTGCCGAAGAGCGGGAGGTTCTGGTCATTCCGGCCACATCCATCCTCAGCGCGCCTTATGGAGATTCTGTTTTTGTGATTGAGCCGAGCACCGCGACGAACGCTGCACCGGGCGAAATGGTCGTCCGCCCGCAACTCGTCCGCGTCGGCCAGGCGCGCGGCGACTTCATCACCATCACCTCGGGTTTGAAAGTCGGTGAGCGAGTGGCAACTTCCGGCGTCTTCAAGCTCCGCAAGGGCACTACCGTCCTAGAGAACAACACCATCACACCGCGCTCGAACAAGAAGCCCAATCCGTCGGATAGCTGAACCGTAAACCTCCGTGCTGGTTCAGCTCTGTAAATGAGAACATTCAACATTCAACATCCAACTCTCAACATCCAAAGATGCGCACGCGGATGGCTGTTGAGCGTTTGGAGTTGGGTGTTCGATGTTCGATGTTTCCCCATTTTCCACCTCACATGAAATCGTTCACCGACATCTTCATCCGCCGTCCGGTGCTGGCCATCGTGGTCAATCTGGTGATCCTCATCGCCGGATTCCAATCCATCCGCTCGCTTGTGGTCCGCCAATATCCGCGTAGCGAGAATGCCACTGTCACTGTCACTACGGCTTACATCGGCGCGAGCGCGGAGCTTGTTCGCGGATTCATCACGCAGCCGCTTGAGCGCGCCATCGCCGCCGCCGACGGGATTGAGTATCTCCAGTCCAGCAGCGAGCTGGGCTTGTCCACCATCACCGCGCGGCTCAAGTTGAACTACGACGCAACCAAGGCGCTCTCCGAAATCAGTTCCAAGGTGGACCAGGTGCGGCGCGATCTTCCGCCGGAAGCCGAAGTGCCGATCATCAATGTTGAATCTGCCGACTCGCGCTTCGCTTCCGCGTATCTCAGTTTCTCGTCGGAGATACTCGAAGCGAATCAGATCACGGATTATCTCGTGCGTGTTGTCCAGCCGCGTCTCTCGGCGTTGCCCGGCGTGCAACGCGCGGACATTCTCGGCGGACGCACCTTCGCCATGCGCGTGTGGCTCAAGCCGGATCGCCTCGCCGCGCTCGGCATCAGCCCGGATGAAGTCCGCCAATCTCTCGCCAAGAACAATTTCCTCTCCGCCATCGGACGCACCAAAGGCGCATTGATGCAGGTCAACCTTACGGCCAACACCGATCTGCGGTCTGTGGAGGAGTTCAAAAATCTCGTGCTGAGGCAGAGTGGCGACACGCTGGTGCGATTGAGCGATGTGGCGGATGTCGCGCTTGGCGCGGAGGATTACGACACCGAGGTGCGCTTCAGCGGTGAGCGAGCGGTGTTCATGGGCGTCTGGGTTTTGCCGAACGCCAATTCACTCGACGTCATAAAACTCGTCCGTGCGGAGATGGACGCGATACAAACTGATTTGCCCACCGGATTGAAGGGACGCGTGGCATTCGATGCAACGAGCTATATTGACGATGCGTTGAGCGAGGTCATCAAGACGCTCTCCGAAACACTCGTCATCGTGGCCGTCGTGATCTTCCTGTTCCTTGGTTCGCTGCGCTCGGTGTTGATTCCACTGGTGGCGATCCCCGTCTCACTCATCGGGGCAGTGTTCCTGATGCAGATTTTTGGGTTCACGCTGAACCTGCTCACGCTGCTCGCCATCGTGTTGTCCGTCGGTCTGGTCGTGGACGACGCCATCGTGATCGTGGAGAACGTGGAGCGCCACATCCGAGCCGGCCAGAAACCTCTGCACGCCGCGCTGCTTGGGGCGCGCGAACTCGTCGGGCCGATCGTCGCCATGACGATCACGCTCGCGGCGGTGTATGCGCCCATCGCATTTCAAGGCGGACTCACGGGATCGCTGTTTCGCGAATTTGCGCTGACGCTCGCCGGGGCGGTGATCATCTCCGGCGTCGTGGCACTCACGCTGTCGCCCGTGATGGCGGCTTACTTGTTGGATGCAAAGAGCGAGGAGCAAGGATTCACCGGCAAGATCAACCGCGCGTTTGACCGGTTGAAAAACTTCTACGGACGCATCCTTGACGCCACTTTGAATGCGCGTCCGCTGGTTTATGTCATCTGGATCGGGCTGTCGCTGCTCACGATTCCGATGTTCATGATGGCGGCCAAGGAACTCGCGCCGGTTGAAGATCAAGGATTCGCCTTCACGCTCGTCGAGGCTGCGGCGGATGCGACGATTGATCAGACCGCGCACTACACCGATGAGTTGCGGAAGGAATTGCTCAAGGTGCCGGAAGCCAAACAAACCTTTCAAATCACGTTTCCCGACGGCGGCTTCGGCGGACTCGTGCTCAAACCGTGGGGCGAACGCCAGCGCACAGTGTTTGAAGTCGTAGCAGGATTGCAGACCAACGTGGCGAAGATTCCCGGAGTCCGCGTGATGCTCATCGCGCCACCTGCATTGCAGGGAGGCGGAGATTTCCCGGTGGAATTTGTTTTGTGCAGCACGGCAGACCCGGAACAGATTTTGGAGTTCGCCCAGCAATTGCAGATGAAAGCCGCCACCAACGGCATGTTCGCCTTCCCGCCGATCATTGATACGAAGATAGACCAACCGGAAGTCGAGCTCGTGCTCGATCACGACAAGGTCGCCGCGCTCGGCCTCGACATGCGGCAGGTCAGCGCCGATCTCGCCGCGCTCGTGAGCGGTAATTTTGTGAACCGCTTCAACCTCGGCGGACGAGCCTACAAGGTGATTCCCCAGCTCAAACGCGTGGAACGACTCAACGCATCTCAGCTCGAAAGCCATTACGTCAAAGGACCCGGCGGCGAACTCGTTCCACTCAGCACGTTCGCGCGGTTCGAGAAAAAGACGACACCTCGCGCGTTGAATCGCTTCCAACAGTTGAACGCCGTGAAGATTTCCGGCGTGGCGATCCAGCCGCTGGATGTCGCGCTCAAGTTCCTCGAAGAAGAAGCCGCGAAGATTTTGCCGAAAGGCTACGTGCTGGATTACACAGGCGAATCACGACAGTTGCGTACGGAAGGAAACAAGTTTCTGCCTGCGTTCGCGTTCTCGGTCGTCCTGATCTTTCTGGTGCTGGCCGCGCAGTTCAACAGCTTCCGTGATCCGTTCATCATCCTGCTCGGCTCGGTGCCGCTGGCGATGTTCGGCGCGCTGATCTTCTGCTTCCTCAAGTTCCCGAATCCGAACATGAATTTTTGGACAGATGGTTGGACGACCACGCTGAACATCTACGCGCAGGTCGGACTCGTCACGCTCATCGGACTCGTGTCGAAGAACGGCATCCTGATCGTGGAGTTTGCAAACGAACTTCAACGCGGTGGCAAAACAAAACTCGAAGCCGTGCGCGAGGCGACGTTGACGCGGCTGCGTCCCGTGTTGATGACGAGCGTGGCGACGGTGTGCGGACATTTCCCCCTCACGTTGGTGAGCGGTGCGGGCGCGGCGGCACGCAACTCCATCGGCATCGTCGTCGTGGCGGGCATGGCCTTGGGAACGATCTTCACACTGCTGGTGATTCCGGCGATCTACATTCTCATCGCGAAGGAACACGGTGGAGAAGAAGCTGGGGAAATTGGGAAGAATGTATAGGGCTGATGCCATTCAGAAATTCATTCTGAGAATCCCAAAGGGATTCAATCCTTCAGCTCCGTAGGGGCGACATATTTATAGTAACCGCCCCAGAGAAGACAAATCTCTGTAGTACCGACATGATCCCGTTTATGCCGCCCCTACGGGGCTATGGCGTTTGTGCGTAGCGTTTCTATAAATATGCCACTCCTACGGAGTTCACCGAAACACCGCACAGTCATTCCAACGAGTTTCTTCAAAATTCAATGACAGTGGGGTAGCTCGTTCCTCGCAACCGCTGGGCTAGATGATTCAACCCCGTTGGGGTTGGGGCGCGGGCCGCGTTATTGCGTGGAAGACAACGGCGGTCACAGACCGCCGCTACAGGTCACTCACTCCACGGATTCACGCTGAGGTCGGCGAAGAAATCGAGTTCCTTGGATCGGAAGCCGTAGCGTTGAGACGTGCCGCTGTCCACGACGCGGAGTTTGAATTCTTCCGTGCGATCAATCTTGGGCGGACTGAGTTTGCAGGTGAGTCCGGCGTCGCACAGGTTGGATTTGAAATTGCCGACGAGCATGTTGCATAACTCGCCGATGACGTCGTTGGCGGTGGCGGGGTCTTCCATGTCCGCAGCGGTGAGGCCGAGCAGGCGTTCGCCGAGCACGGGCACGAAGGCGTTTGGCAATCGCAGATGAACAAGTCCGGTGGCTTTGCCGGAGAAGCTGACTTCACCGAGCACATGTTCTTTCTTGAACGGATCAAGCATCGTCGGCAGCAGCGATTTCAATTCAATCTTGAGCATCAGCGCGAAGGATTTATGGACGGCTTTGATGAGTGGATCGCTCATGGCGAGTAGCAATGCGCTGCTCATGCCGGTGCGTTCGAGTGCATCCATCGCGTTTTCATCCGCGCGCATGGCGAAGATCGCCCAACCTGGGGACGTCCCGGCTTCCAGAGCGATCACATCGGCGACGTGGACAACGGCGTCGGCGTCATCGAGCAGCTCCAGCAACGCCGCCGTCCGAAAACGTTTTCAAAATTGTCACCCCTGAATGTGGATCGGCAATCTTAAACCAGAAATCGAAGCGAAATTCCGTAATCGTTCTAGGATGAGCGGGGTGATCTTGGTGCCTGCCCCGACGATCAAAATGTCCTGCTTGGTCACGATGTCGGCGGACAACACATGCCCGGGGCGCAACTCCGGAAAATCCAAGGCTACGGGACTCTTGACTGCGGCTTCGGGCTGGCTCCTTGTTGCGAGTTCAAAACAACGCGCCACGGCGTCGAGCACTGTCAGATCATAAACGCCCGTGTGTTGGCGCAACTGCTCCAGCGCCTTGAACTGTGGGATTTTTTTTGCTTCGAGTTGTGCAAGGTAGGCGAGCACACGGATGATGCGGGCTTCAAGCGGGATTTCATCGCCCGTGATCGTGTCGGATGGAAATCCAGTGCCGTCGTAGTTTTTATTCTGATAGAGAACGATGCGAGCGACGGCTTCAAGGCGGGGAATCTTGCTCAAAAGATCGTGGCCTACTTGCGGCACCCGTGCGACCGCGTCTTTTTCCGGCCCGGTCAGATTTTCCTCCATCCGCGCTTTCTGGTTCAACTCAGCGGGCAGACTCACGCAGCCGATGGGGCACAGCATGGCTGCCAGATCAAGTTCCCAAGTGGACTTGAGTTCCAACACTTCCGCCACCTGCCGGGCTTGATCGCGCACGGCTTGACCGCGCCCGAATGAAGCGGGATCGGAGAGCGAAAGGATTTCCATCAGCACCTTCACGCTGCCGTTGAGCGTGTTCTCCAGCAGTTCGCGCTCGGCGGTGACGAGGCGGTATTGTTTGATGCCACCGGTCAGTACTTCTGCCAGACGCTCCGGCGGACAGGGTTTATTGAGGAACTTATAAATCTGTCCCCGGTTCACCGCGTCGGTGGCCGTCTTCTGATCGGCGTTACCGGTGAGCATGACGCGGACGGTATCGGGATATTTCTGGCGCGTGATGTTGAGGAACTCGACCCCGCTCATGCCCGGCATCTGCATGTCGGACACAATGACGGCGTAGGGACAATCTTTTTCGATCATCTTGAGCGCGGCGAGCGCGCCGACGGCGGTATCAATGTCGAATTGTTTGCGCAGATTGCGCGTGATGCCGGTGAGGATGTTCGCGTCGTCGTCAACGCATAGGACTTTATTGCTCATAATTCAATTGGCGGTGGATTCACAAAGTTCTTTTTTCCAGCCGGTCGCGTGGTCGCCCAGCGAGAGGCGGCCCAAATAATCCAAATCCCATGCAGGCAGTGTGTCACTGCCGGACTTCACGAGCGCGTTGGCGGCGTGAACGGCGGTCAATGGCGTGAAGGCCGCGTCAGCACTCAGCTTGGGATGATGATGCAGCGCAATGGCGTCCACCACCTGCACAGGCAAGCCCCACAAGCCGAGCAGATAGCCGCCCACGTCCGCGTGATTCGCCCCGAAAGCGTCCTGTTCCGCGACGAGCAAATCCGCGCCTTGTTCCTTGGCGGCGAGAATGGTCTTGCCGTATTGATCCGGGAAGTTGAACGCGAGAACAGTTTTACCCGTATCGTGCAATAAACCAGCCACGAAGGCTTGATCCACGGTTTTCAAATCGGCTTTCTCCAATTGCGCGATGCGTTTAGCAGCGGCGGCGGTGCTGAGGCTGTGACTCCACAACGCAGGCAATGAAAACCCATCGGTCTTGACCGATTCGTATTGTGCGAAAGCGTTGAGTGAAAGCACGAGCGACTTGATCGTATCCAAACCCAGGAAAGCAACCGCTTCCGCAGGATTGGAGACTTCACGACGCAAGCCGAAGAACGCGGAGTTGACGAGCTTGAGAATCTTTGCCGTCATGCCGGGGTCTTTCGCGATGATGACGCCGACATCGTCCAGTGCCGCTTCCGGGTCATTCATCTTCTCGACAATTTCGCTGTAAAGCGATGGGATGCTCGGCAGGTGATCCATGCGGGCGACGAGTTGTTGCAGGTGCGCGTTCTTGACGGAGCCTTCCAACGCCATCGCACGGCGAACGGTGGCGCGCAATGCCTCGGGATCACAGGGCTTCGACAAAAACTGATGCGTTGAACCGACGCATTGAAGAATCAACTCCTGATCTGCGTGACCAGAAAGAATCAGTCGCACGGACTTGGGGAAGCGTCTGGCGACCTCGGCGAACAGTTGCGCGCCATTCATGCCGGGCATCCGCATGTCGGACACGATCACATCCACCGGTGTCGTTTCGAGGAACGCCAGCGCCTTTGCGCCGCTGTCCACAAAAGTCATGTCCCAGTCGTTGCGCATGGCGCGCATGGAGCGTTGCAATCCTTGCAACACCATCTCCTCGTCATCCACGAACAGAACGGTTCTTTTCATACGCAAACTTCCTTCTCCTCGGATGTGTTTTCTATCGTCACTTTTGCGGCGGGTGCGATGGGTATTCGGATGATGAACACCGTGCCTTTGCCCATCTCCGTCTCGAATGTGATCGTGCCGCCATGCTTATCGGTGATGACGGAATGTGCGATGGCCAGTCCTTGCCCTGTGCCTTTGCCAACGCCTTTCGTCGTGAAGAACGGATCAAAAATTTTTGCGCGCGCATGTTCGGGGATGCCCGTTCCCGAATCACGGATGCGGACTTCCGCCCAATCGCCGTCGTGTTTTGTGGTCACGGTGATCGTACCCTTGGTGGTGTCGCCCTCCTTGATTGTGTCTGCAATGGCGTGAGCGGCGTTGACGGTGAGGTTGAGGATGACCTGATTGAACTCTCCCGGCAGACAGATTACCGGCGGCAGCGTCGGATCGAACTCCGTCACCAGTTCAGCGACGTATTTCCATTCAGTGCGCGCGACGGTGAGTGTGCTGTCAATCGCGTGATTCAAGTCCATCTGCGTCTTGTCCTCGGTGCCGGGATGTGAAAATTCCTTCATCGCGCGGACGATCTTTGCCACGCGCTCGACGCCTTGCAATGATTGCTCGACGGCTTTGGGGATTTCCTCGATGAGATAATCCACATCCGCCTTCTTGAGGGCTTCCTCTGTGGCGAGCAACAGTTCCGCCGTGATGCGGTTGTCGCGGAAAGCATCCAGCAATTGTCTTGGCGCGTTCAACACCGGCAACAAGTCCTGGAACGAGTCGCGCACGAATTGTGTGTTGTCGCCGATGTATTGCGTGGGCGTGTTGATCTCGTGCGCCACACCGGCGGCGAGGCGACCGATGGATTCGAGTTTCTGCCCTTGCTGGATCTGCAATTCCATTCCCTTGCGCTCGGCCTCGGCTCTTTTACGCTCCGTGACGTCCGTCAACGTTCCCACATGGCCGACGATGGCGTTGTTTCCGACGATGGGTGAGGTGTGGCAGTGAACCCAGCGCACCGTGCCATCCGGCCATTGAAACCGATGCTCCTGATTGAACGCGCCGCCCGTAGCAATCACATCAGTCCATTCGTTCACGACTCCGGCGGCATCTTCAGGGTGCAACCGCCCGGCCCAGCCGTTCCCCAGACATTGCTCCAGCGTGAGTCCGATGATGGCGAGACAACGGGGATTGGCGTGGAGACACGCGCCTGCCGCGTCCGTTTCAAACACTCCCACCGGTGAACACTCATTGATCAACCGGAAGCGCTGCTCGCTCGTGCGCAATTCGCCGGTGCGTTGCGCGATGGTGGCTTCAAGTTCCGACGTGTGCTTGCGGCTTTCCTGGAGCAGCCTCCATTTCTCTGTCAACGCGCCCGCCAGTTGCAACACTTCGACGTTATCAAAAGGTTTTTTGAGGATGACGAGCCGGTCGGAGTGGCCGAGTTTCTGGTTCATCTCGTCCCATGAGTAATCCGAATACGCCGTGCAGATGACGACCTGCAAATCAGGATATACTTCCCAGATGCGCGCGATGGTTTCGATGCCATCCCAACCCGGTGGCATCCGCACATCCACGAACGCCATCGCATACGGCAGCCCTTCTGCCAGCGCCTTTTGTACGCAGGCGAAACCGTCCTGTCCCTGATATGCAGAGTCAATGGTGTAACCTTTGCGTTTGGTTATCCTGGTGGTTTCGCCAAACAAGGACGACTCTGCGGCATCCAGAGATTCAGAATCGCTAGCACCGCCGAAAATCTTACGGAAGTCATCGTGGATTGCGTGGTTGTCATCAATCACCAGGATACGTGGGTTGGGAGAGGCGTGGGTTGCGTTCATAAGTTGACAGCCAAATCAGACGGGGCGGATCGCCTAGGTTTTCCATTGAGACAGGTGCGGATCATGGTTGCCAGGGGTTCGGGCGTGTACGGTTTGGCTAAAAAATGGTCTTCCGCCTGCAACCCGTGATCGCGCTCCGCCCTCTCCACAGGGTAGCCGCTGGTGTACATCACCTTGAGTCCGGGCTTCTCCACCTGCAATCGCTGCGCGAGATCATGACCGGAAACCCCATCAGGCATGATCATATCGGTGAGCAGGAGATCAATCTCCGCAGCGTGCATGGCCCAGACCTTGAGCGCATGTGCGCCCGATACCGCCGTGATGATGCGATAACCGTAGCGTTGCAAAACATGGCGCGTCGCGTTGCGGAGGGACAAATCATCTTCAACCAGGAGAATAACCTCCCTGCCTCCGGCGACGTTTGCATCGTGACCAGTGACGGGCGCGCAGGCGGCGGGCAAAGCGCAGGCGGGGAAGAATAATTTGAACGTCGTGCCCTGGTTCACTGCGCTCTCGACTTCGATCCAACCCTCGTGCTGTTTCACAATGCCGTACACAGTGGCGAGGCCCAGACCGGTGCCCTTCCCGACTTCCTTGGTGGTAAAAAATGGCTCAAAGATGCGGGGCAAAATTTCCGGCGGGATGCCGCATCCGCTGTCTGTCACGCTCAAGCACACGAAGTTTCCGGTCTGCGCTTGGGAATCAAAGGCTGCCCTTGCATGGGTGATTTCCACCACCGCAGTTTGAACCAACAACCGTCCCCCACGCGGCATGGCGTCGCGGGCGTTGACGACGAGATTCAGCAACACCTGCTCCATCATGCAGCGGTCGGCCATCACGCTGGAGGTGTTTGGGGTGGACTCGATCTGGAGGGCGATATCCTCACCGATGAGGCGATACAGCATTTTGGTGATGTGCCCGATGACATCATTCAGATTCAGCGATTCCGGCTGCAACACCTGTTTGCGGCTGAAGGCGAGCAACTGGCGGATGAGATTGGTCGCGCGCTCGGCAGCCCCGTCAATCTGTTGCAACGGCCCGCGCACTTTGGTGTCCAGGCTTTGATCCTCGATCAGGCACTGCGCGTAACCCCGGATCACAGTGAGCATGTTGTTGAAATCATGTGACACGCCGCCCGCAAGCTGGCCGATGGCTTCCATTTTTTGCGACTGCCTGAAATTTTCCTCGGCACGCTGGCGCTCGGCGATTTCCCTTCGCAATTTTTCATTTGCCGCCTGCAGTTCACTCGTGCGCGCGGCCACCCTTGCTTCCAGCTTGCAGGTATTCTCCCGGGACTGCTGGAGCAACAACCATTTCTGCGTGAGAGTGTGGGCCAACTGCAACACCTCGATGTTTTCAAACGGCTTCTTCAGAACCACGAGTTGGTCGGAGTGTCCGAAACGGTTCAAGATTTCGTCCCACGAGTAATCCGAGTAGGCCGTGGTGAACACGACTTGCAGATCCGCATCCGCGCGCCAAAGGTGGGCGATGGTTTCCACGCCGTCCCAGCCGGGCGGCATACGGTTATCCACAAACACCACCGCGTAAGGCCGTCCTTTCTGGCGCGCACGCTGAATCAGTTCCAATCCCTCCTGACCCTGAAAGGCGAAATCAACCTGGAAACGCGGGGACGGTGACGCCGCCGACGCGACATCGAACAGGGAAGCCTCAACCAACCTCAACGAAGGGGCGGAGTCCGCCGCCAGAGTGAGTATCTTCCGAAAATCCGCATGAATGTCCGGGTTGTCATCAATCATGAGGATGTGCCGGTGGAGATTGGTTTCAGTCATACAGAGGTCTCCAAATGGTGTACGGGCAATTCCAGCGTGAAGGTGGCACCGCGTCCGTCACCGTCACTGTGGACATGGAGTGCGCCGCCCATTTCCTTGGCGGCGTTGGCGGCGTTATGCAGGCCAAAGCCGTGCCCCGTTTTTTTGGTCGTGAAACCGTGATTGAAGATTCGCTTGAGGTTTTCCACCGGGATGCCCACGCCATTATCGCTGACGCTGATGTGCACCCGATCGTGGTCGTTCATAATTCGCAAGGTCATCTGCTTGTCATCTCGGCCGGTCGAATCACAAGACTGCTTGGCGTTGCAGATAAGGTTGACGAGGATTTGTAGTGCTTTGTGTTTCTCGACACTGATGGCAGGGGCGGCGCCGAATTCCCGGACGACTGTCACTCCGTGATGGGTGAGCGAGCCGGCGTTCAGCCGCACGGCGTCTTCCAGCAGTTCGGCCGCTTCGAGTGTTTCCTTCACCCCGGACACCTTGGCGTAACTTTGTTGCATGGTGACCACGTCCTTGATGTGGTCAATGTGCTGCTGCAATTCAGCCATCTCTTTTTGCACGGCAGCTTGTTCTCCCGCGATATGTTCGGCGAGCTGCGCCAAATAGCCGGGCACTTGGCGGCCTTTTTCGTCGCAGGTCAAAAAGTGGCCGAGGTCGGCTTCATGCGCGCGAAACAAGGCGACCACCTTCGCGAGATTCGGGGCCTTTGACTTGCGAACTGTATTCGCCACACAGTTGGCGGAGACGTTGACGCTGTTGAGGACATTGCCGACGTTGTGCAAAACACCCGTGGCGACTTCCGCCATCCCGGCCTGCCGGGACGTACCCAGCAACTCCTGATGCATTTTTTCCAGTTCATCTTCTGCCTGCTTGCGTTCAGTGACGTCCTGCGCGGTGCCGAAAATCTTCACCGACTGTCCGGCTTGATCCTGCACCACGTCCCCGCGTTGATGGATGGTTCGTTCGGTGCCGTCGGGCCGGATGATGCACTGTTCAAAACTGAAGGATTTGCCTTCCTGGAGTGCGGTCTGGATTGCTGCGGCAAAAACACCCCGCCCGACCGGATCAATCAATTCAAGCGTGCTCTCATAGCTGACGGCAAATTCGCCAGGGTTGAAGCCGTGGATGCGGTAGTTTTCCTCCGACCAAATCATCTTGTTCGAGGCCACGTCCAATTCCCAACTGCCGATGCGCGCGATGGTTTGCGCGGCGGTCAACTGCGCCTCGCTGCGGCGAAGTTCTGCCTCGGCCCGGCGGCGCTCCGCGATTTGAGTCTCCAATGTCTGATTCGCCGCAGTCAGTTCCGCCGCCTGCTCTCTCAGTGGGTCGCTGATGCTCCGGGTGATGAAGGCAATGAAACCACAGGCGATCAGCAGGGTTAACACGGTCACCCACAAACTCCGGGCGCGTTGAGCCTCGTACGACGCGATCCGATTCTGAAGCAGGATGTCCAGTTCTTCGGATGCGATTTTCCACAGGTTAAAACTCGCCGTACGCGCTTTTTGGCCGGCCGCGAAGTACTCGGCGGCGGTCACTTTTAATTTTTCCGATCGAGCGAGCTGTGTCGTCTGATCATTAAACACAGCGGCCGCCGTGACGTAATCCTGGAGGGCCGCCGGTATCCGGGCATGAAGCGTCACACTGCGCCCGTAGAAATTCTCGTCCTCATTCAGGGCGGTTTTGAGAGAGGCATGGACCCGATCCAAATCCGAGTTCTTGAGCAGGGTGGCGTGAGTCGCGATTTCAAAGCGGTCTTCGTCTGAAATGGATTTTCCATGGAGCAAGGATTCACCATCAGCCATGACTTCCGCCAGCCGGTCCTGGGTTTGGGGCAGGGCGAGCAACGTCGCATCCATCAGGTAATAACTGTCCAGATCAGGATCGAGGATGAGGTTGGACAGGTCTCCGGCATGGGTAATCATCGTCCGCACATCGGCAACCAGGTGGCGATGCTGTGTGGCGCAGACCTCTGGCGTCAGGCGGGCCAGTTGTGTTTTCAAATCCTGCCACTCCTGGCGGACGTGGCGACTGTGGCAATGCTCCCGATTGCGCTTGGCCAGACCGTTGTCTGTGAACTGAAGCGCGACCCCATGCAGGTCATTAACGACGGTCAACCGATCAAAGGCCGCTTCAATTTGGGACTGCTTCGCGGCCAATTGTTCCGTGGATTGCGGATCGCCCGGATTCGCGTGCTGTGCCAGCCTTTGGTGCTGGGGGATGAGGTCCAGCAATTCTTCCAGTGGTCGCTGATACTCAAGTCCTTTCTTCTCCATCCGGGCGAACTCGATGTTGTTGTTAATGCTGGTGATGAACAGACCGAACATCAACGAATTGGGCGCGAGAAAGCAGATGCTGATCAACATTAACTTTTGCGAGACCTTCAGGTTTTTATACCATTTGCTCATAGGTCGCCTTCAGTTGGGCTGACATTTGAAGTCGTTGCGCCATGAGCCGGGGCGGCTGCGCTTTTTGTTCGCATTTCGGTTTGCTGCTTTTTTTCAGGAATGTGTGGCAATTCCAGCGTGAAGGTGGCGCCGCGTCCGTCACCGTCACTGTGGACATGGAGCGCGCCGCCCATTTCGTTGGCGGCATTGGCGGCGTTATGCAGGCCGAAGCCGTGCCCCGTTTTTTTGGTCGTGAAACCGTGATTGAAGATTCGCGTGAGGTTTTCCACCGGGATGCCCACGCCGTTGTCGCTGACGCTGATTCGCACCCGGTCGTTGTCGTTCATAATCCGCAAGGTCACCTGTTTCTCGTCCCGGTCGGACGTTTTGCACGACTGCTTCGCGTTTTGTAAAAGGTTGACTAGGATTTGCAACACCTTGTGCTTCTCCACCGTGATCGGGGGTACGACCGCGAATTCCCGGACGATTTGCAGATGATGATTGACCAGTGAGCTTTGATTCAGCCGCAATGCCTCCTCCACCACGTCCGTCACATTGAGGATTTCAGTCAGTCCCGAAACATTGGCGAAGCTTTGTTGCGTGGACACAATCTCCTTGATGTGATCAATGTGCTGCTGCAATTCCGCCAGTTCCTTGAGCGCGGCAGCTTGTTCCCGGGCGACATGTTCGGCCAGTTGCGCCAGATAACCGGGGACCTGTTTGCCTTTGGGATCGTTGGTAAAGAATCCCCCAAGGTCGGTCTCGTGTGTGCGCAACAGGGCGACCACTTTCGCGAGATTGGTTGCCTTGGATTTCCGGATGCCGTCGGCGAGGCACGTCGAGGCCACATTCACGCTGTTGAGTACGTTGCCCACGTTGTGCAGAACGCCCGTGGCCACTTCCGCCATGCCGGCCATGCGGGAGGTCTGGAGCAAATCCTTGTGAACCTTTTCAAGATTTGCCTCGGCCAGTTTGCGCTCGGTGATGTTGATGTGGGTGACAACCACACCGTGAAGCCCGTTGGTCAATGGCGTCACAAAAAGAGTGAACCAGCGTTTTTCCTGTGGCAAGTGACACGGATATTCCAGAGTGAACGTCTCGCGCTTCCCGACGAGCACAGCTTGGATGCCTTCCAACGCCTGGGGTGACTCTGCCGCCAGTTCGCCTTCGGCCCGCATCAGCACATCCAGATAATTCACACCCAATCCGGTGTGGACGAACCCGGAATCACCATTCTCGCGTGCGAATTTTTCCCACGTCTCATTGACGGCGATGATGGTGCCGGATGCGTCGAGCACGGCGATGTTGGCTGTGAGCGAATTCAGCACAGCTTTGGCAAACTGCTCCTTGAGACGCAACGCCTCCTCCGCCCGTTTGCGTTCGGTCAGATCCATCAACATGTTGACCGCACCGATGACCTGTCCGGTGGAATCAAAGATCAAATTCGGGTGCGGCAGGACATGAACCCGCCTGCCGTCCGGCCGCTCCACCACAATCTCCCGGCTTTGCACCTTCTGACCGCGCAACAGTGTCAGTGCCATCGGACATTCTTCAACGGGCAAGGGCTGGCCATCCGGCTCGTAAATCCGCCACGAACCACACCAGAGGTCTTTGCCCAGTTCTGGATTACATCCCCACAGCTCGGCGGCGGCGTGGTTGAAAAGCGTGACCCGACCCTCGGCATCGCAGGTGTAAATGGCGGCGGGCAACGCATGCACAACCTGGCGGTAGCGTTGTTCACTGTCGCGCAGTGCTTCATCGGCCCGCTTGCGTTCCGAGATGTCCCGCGTGACCGCCAGTTGCGCGATGATCCGGCCCGCAGTATCCCGCATGGGGCAGGCATGAGTTTCCAGCCAGCGATGGGTGCCTTTCTGTCCTAAGAGTTCGAATTCGAGCGTCGCACATTCACCGCGAAACACAGCTTCATTCAAAGCTTGGAACTGCGGTTGATAGTGTTCGGGCAACAATTCATAAACCGACTTGCCCGCCACTTGTTCAAGATTGTCCACCTCGATCATGGCGAGGCCGGCAGAGTTCATGTCCAGCAACGTGCCATCTTCCGCCACGACCTTCACACACTCAGGCACAGTCTCGAGAATCAAACGAAGCCGCGCTTCGTTGACCTGCAACTTCTGATGCGCAGCGGTCAACTCTGCGGTGCGATCGGACACTTGAATTTCGATGCTAGCATTGACCGTCTCCAGCTTTGCGCGACGCAGCGCCACGTCCTCCATGTCCCACAAACTGTGTCGGATGGAGATCAACAAGAATATGTCCTCGAACAGCACCCAGGCAGCGTGCTCCACCCAGCGCCACGGGCTGCTGGCCAGCACTCCGAACACCGATTGAGGCCAGAACAGCCCACGCGCCATGTGATCCAAAGCGACCACCACCGTTGCCGTCATCAATACCCGCCAATCCCGATAAAACGCCATGAATGCCAGCGAACCAAAAACATGAAAGTGAGTCTCAAGCCGGCCACCCGTCAGATGGATCAACAACGCCGAACTCAACATCTGCCCCACTGCGATGACGTGACGCGTCAGTGTTTGCCCCGGCTGTTTCCAGGCCAGAAATACGGGCAAGACGGTGATGGCGCCACCAAGAAAAACCGCCGCCCACACATGCCAGTGGATGTGGCTGGTGGCCCCGATCCATGTCTGCGGTGAAATCCATACTGCTGCCGCGATACCCGCCAGCCATTGCACGACCATCAGATTGGCAAACAACCGGTCGGCGCGTTTGTGGATCGCGTTGCTCGACTCTTCAAACAGCTCGGCTTTTCGCAACGTCAAGCCCACCTCGTCCTGGCTCATGTTCGTGCTCAATGTCTGCATATCACTGCTCCTTTCTCACAACGCGTGCCGGACAGCGGACAACCGAACACCGGGGTTTGTGACAGATCAGAATCTTCGTCCGCCAATAAAGACATCAAAGTGCTGCGTCCCGGACTGTCTCCCGAATGACCGCGCGAAATCGTGATGCCACCTTGGAACACGAGATGGCCGGAGGCGGAGTAAAGCAATGTCTGCCCGGAGGTCTCCGCGCTGAATCGTTTTGCCTCCACACCGTCCTGATCCAGTTGCACAGTCACTCCGGGAATGAGGGCGGATTGTTCCCACAGAGCCGTCTGCGCCCAGTCTGGTGACATTCCCGGCGGATTGACGAACAGAACATGCACGCCTCCCAACCCCCGGTCTTGCACCAGCAGCCGCGCCAGTTCGCCAAGGCTCGCCCGGGAACACGGACAACGCGGATGCACGAACATCACCAACGTGGGGCGTCCCTCAGAACGGGAAACACGGCTGTCCCTCGGCCATGAATCCGGCGGCTGACCGGCTGCGCCAGGAGCATTAGAATAAGCCCCGATCCACACCATCACGGCGACGATGACAGCCAACCACAACGCTGCTGCCGTCCACAGAACGGCGCGTGACCGGGCTGCGGTATTTGTCCGTTTTGTTTTCATTGTGTTCATTTCAGGGCAAACAAAAAGGCACAACCGAATCGCCCCGATGGGCGTTTCGATTGTGCCTTCGACTTGCAGGACTTGTATCCTGTCCGGGAAAGCCACCTGCCTTTTGCGGCAAGCCTTCTACATCTTTATCGGCATGTGACCGGAGAACTTGAATTCTTTTTTGGCGAGGCGCGAATACCAAACGGTGCGAGGCGTTCGGGTGCGACTGGAAGTGCCGCTCAAAGGCTGGGGTACTAAAGAGTTGGAGTTCAAGCTTTAGCTTGTCCCCAACAATCCTATGCCGCTCCAACACGCTAAAGCGTGAACTCCAACAAAACGCACGGACGTTTCAGCTACACACGCGATGTCACCATACCGATGTCGCCTACCAATGTCTCCAGACGCTCCCGCAGTTGGCCGAGCTGTTTTGATTTGAATGCCCGCTTGGTTTTCTCCAGCACAGAAATCGTCTCGTGTACGGCGTTGACGAGTTGGATATGCTCCACCACTTGCACGGCGTCAGGAGCGGTGTTCACTTTGCTTGCCAGCACCACGTCGCTCAATGCCCTGAAAAGATTTTCCAGTTCCTGAAACTCGCCTGGATCAACCGCCGCGCTCCGAGGCACGGCGAGTTGCCGGTTCAAATCAAGAGAGAGTGCTTGGAACTGATCCCATTTTCGTCGCACCGCCTGATAGACCCGATGATTCGTGACGGACTCATGCACCAGCATTTTCAACTCGATCAAGTCGGGTGGCTTCGGCAGATAGGCTTTTGCATGCAACCGCACCGCCGACGCGGCAGATTCCACAGACGGATCACCCGTCAGCAAAATCACCGGCAGGCCGGGCGCGACCCGTGGCAGTTCCTGCATCAATTCCAACTGACGATTGCCCGGCATGTTGATGTCCGCGATCAGCAGATCAAAACGGGAACGACTCAGTGCATGGAGGGTTTCCGTGGCATCAGCCACCCACTCACAATCATACCCTGCGGCCTGGAGCAATTGACTGAGCACGTCGCCGACGAGCTCTTCATCATCGGCAATGAGAATACGCCCACCGTGCTTGGTCGAGCGGCCCACGCCTGCCAGCACGCCGGGTACGCGTTCAAAATCCTTGGATTTCTCAAAAAAGTGATCCGCACCCAGAATGTGGCAACGCGTCCGGTATTCAGGGATGGCAAAGTTGGTGAGCACGATCACCTCGCAGGCAGGATGTGTCTGCTTGATTTCCTCCAACACGGTATAACCCACACCTTCCGCGAGATGCAGATCCAACACCACGACATCGGGGAGATGTTCGCGAAAGAGCGCGAGCGCAGCCGCAACGGTGGCAGCCTCCCCCACGATCGTGGCGTGGCCGGATTCCTCGATCAAACTGCGGATGCGCTGGCGGACAGGCAGCGAATCCTCGACCAGCAGGACACGGACGTTACGATGGCTTTCAACATTCTTCATGCCTCAATCATCGGATGCGACGGGCACTCGGAGAAGTTGGGCAAAGCCTGAAATGAGTGTCAGCCCTGACGGAAGTGTTGTGTCAGAAAAATTCCCTACAAACCCTATTCCACGAGCCGGTGCTTCAACGCGTAGCGCGTCAGTTCCACATTGGTGGACAATCCCAGCTTCTCGGAGATGCGGCTGCGATAAGTGCCGATGGTTTTCTCGCTCAATGAAAGTTCCGCCGCGATTTCCTTGATCGTCCTGCCCGTCGCCACACGCCGCAACACCTCCAGTTCGCGCGTGGAAAGGGTTTCATGCAACTCCTGATCCAGTCTCTTGCCTAGGGCCGTCGCGATATTTTCGGCCAGAGTCGCGCTCACATATTTGCCACCGCTCAAAACTTTTTTCACCGCCGTCAACATCTCATCCGCCACGCTGGCCTTGGTCAAATACCCGGCGGCGCCGAGTTTGAACGAGCGCAGCGCAAACTCCTCCTCGGGATAGGAACTGAGCACCAGCACCGCCGCCTGCGGACGCAACTGCCGCAACTCGCCGAGCAGATCCAGACCGCTGCCGCCCGGCAGGTTGATGTCTAGCAACACCAGATTCCACTCCTTCTGCACAATCATTTCCCGCGCTTGCGGCACGGTGTTCGCCTCGCCGAACACGGCCTTTGGAAATTCTTCAGTGAGGAGTTCCTTGAGGCCGCGCCGGACAATTTCGTGATCGTCCACCAACAAGATTTTCATGCGGAGTCTCCTGTTTTGGCCAACGCTTCGCCACAGGGAATGCGCACCGTCAGACGCGTGCCCTGTGGCTCGCACCGCTCCCAGACAATCGTTCCCCCGCAGTGCGCCGCCCGTTCCCTCATACCGAGCAAACCAAGCGATTGCGCCGTGGTCAGATCAACCTCGGTGAATCCCCGTCCATTGTCCCACACTTCCAGAACCACCCCGTCGTCGTTCATTTCAAAGCGGATTTGTACTTCAGTGGCCTGAGCGTGCCGGGTCACATTCGTCAACGCCTCTTGGCTGATATAAAACAGTTCAGTGGCGATCTCAGCCGACAACGCCGTCGCCGATTCCACCACCGTGACCTGACAGGGGATGCCGGTACGTTCCTGGAAACGCCGAGCCTTTTGCGCAAGAGCCGCACCCAATCCGAGGCGGTCCAGCGCGCCGGGACGCAATTCTGCGGCAATTTTTTGTACGACGGCAATGGTCTGATCCGCCAGTTCGGAAGCAGCCACCGCGCGGTCCAGCAGGGGATGAAACGAGGGCGGCAGGCTGGGTTCTGCCAGTTTTCGCTCCAACCAACGCACGTCCATTTTCAAACCCGTGAGCATTTGCCCCAGTTCATCATGGATTTCTCGCGCTACGCGGATGCGTTCTACCTCCTGCGCCTGTTGCAATCGTTTGAGCAGGGCACGCAATTGTTCTCCTGATTCCTTCAAACTTACCTCCGCCTGTTTGCGCTCGGTTATGTCCATGAGCATGCCCCGCGAGCCAATCACCCGGCCCGCCGTGTCGTGCATTTGCACCGACACATCGGAAAGCCAGCGGGAGGTTCCGTCGCGAGCGAGAATCCTCATGTCCGAACGCCACTGCTTGATTTCGCCGCGCAGGACGCCCTGAGCCGCTGCGGTTTTGCTCAACCCCGCCGCCTCGCCCAGCATGATCGTTTCCTGGGTGATTTTCTCCCAAAGCGTCGCGCAGATTTCTTCCGGGCGATAACCAGTCAGCAGTTCGATTCCCTCGCCCATGTATTGATACTGCCGTGTCAGGTAATAATAGTCGTAGGGAACGGCACCAGCGACGGCTATGGCCTGCCGGTAGAGTTGTTCGGACCTTTGCAGGGACTCTTCGGCCTGCTTACGAGCGGTAATATCGTCAATGACCGCAATGCAATTGACGGGTTTTTCACCCGGCAGAGCCAGGCTTGATACCGTGATGTTGACCCAGATAACCCCACCGCACTTTCGGAGATAGCGTTTCTCCATTGCAAACTCCCCAATCTCACCGGCAGCAAGTTTTTCCATCTTGCCGAGATCTTTTTCCAGGTCTTCAGGATGCGTGTAGTCCCTGAAAGTCAGCGCGCGCAATTCATCCGTGGTGTAGCCAAGAATATCGGCAAACCGCTGGTTCACACTGACGAAAGCTCCGGTCGCGATCACTCCCTCGGCGACACCCAGCGGTGACTGCTCAAAGATCGTCCGGAAGCGAGTTTCGCTCGCGCGT
>JANNAO010000413.1:0-4295 GCA_031384405.1 Verrucomicrobiota bacterium
CAACAGCGTTGTGACGCTGGATGACGAGGGGCGCATTGTTGGCTTTCTCGAACGCCCGACGGAACAAGCCCGGCAAGGACATGAATCGCCGTGGGTCAATTCGGGCGTCTGCATCTGCGCGCCGGAGATTCTCGATCACATCCCGGCAGGCACGGCGTGCGATCTGCCGCGTGATGTTTTCCCCAAACTGGTGGATACGCGGAGAGTGTTTGGGTTTCCGCTAACGGGTTATCGTTGCGCGGTGGATTCGCCAGAACGTCTGGCAGAAGCTGGTGCAGCACTGGCAGAAGGGCGTTGCCATGTTTCACCTATCCAACCGAACCAGAGCAGTGAAGTGCAGCCATGAAATTGCCGACGCTATCCATCATCATCCCCAACTACAACCACGGCCATTGCCTGCCGGTGGCGGTTCACGCGATCCTGAAACAATCCGCCCAGCCCTTGGAAGTCATCATCATTGACGATGGCTCGACGGACGACAGTGTGGAAATCATTCAGAAGCTGGCGCGTGAACATCCGGTGATAAAATTTCACCGAAACGAAAAGAACATCGGCGTCATGGACACAGTCAACCGTGGGATTGATTTCGCACAAGGTGACTATCTTTTCTTCTCGGCGGCGGACGACGAAATTCTGCCGGGCTTTCTGGAAAAATCCTTGAACATTCTGGCGCAGCATCGCGAAGCCGGACTCAGTTGCACCATTGGAGATTGGCGCGAAGAAGCCACTGGTCTGAACTGGCATGTAGGCGTGGGCATGGCGGACAAACCTTCTTATTTGTCACCGCAGCGAATGGTGGAACTGGAACGAAGCGGACGACTTTTCATCCCCGGTCACACTACCATCTTGAAAAAGGCCGCACTGATAGAAGCGGGAAAGCTCATTCCCGAACTCAAGCTGACCGTGGATTGGTTCATCGCGTATGTCATCGGCTTTCGCGATGGCATTTGCGTGGTGCCAGAGGCGTTGGCGGTCTTCAAAATCCTCCCCAAGTCCTACTACCAGCGTGTGCGTCAGGATGCGGCGGCGTATCGCGAAGTATTGGCAAGCATGTTGGATTTGTTAAGCAGTCCCAAGTATCAGGATGCAGCCGCCATGATCCAGCAGGGTGGATCGCTCTACATTTTTGGCTGGCCGATGTTGAAGCTGGTGTTAGGACAGCCAGCTTACCGACGTTTTCTTACGTTCGCTTTTCTGCGCAAATGTCTCTGGCATTGCACCAAGTTGAATCTGAAAAAAATCACCCCTGCGTTTGTCGGCAACCTCTATTTCAAGATTGCGGGTTACCGTGTGCAACCGACCAAGTCGTAACCCAAGCAGGCTTGTTACTAATCCTTCTTCGAGATGCGCGTGAATGACTTTGGATTTCGGAAGGAAAAGTTTCGGTTGAAGCGAGAGAATCGCATCACATCCAACATGCGAGCCAGACGCGGTGTGGTGGCGAGTGCGAAGTTTTTGATGCGTTCCAGCGGTTGAGTGCCGGACGATGCTGGCTGGTTTTCTTTGGCTGCCGTCCATGCCGCCGTGTAATCGCTCTGCTGCGGCGTCTCGGTGAACAGAGGTCTGATCTCCACGCGCTTTGCCCAAACGAAGAGGATCACCGGCGCAGTGTTGACGAGGGTGACGCGGGCGCGGGCTTCTTCCGGGTCGGTGACGGCAAACCAGCGGCGACGCGGGCCGTATTCGACGGCAACACAATGCTCCACTTTGAATCCGTTCTTGGGCGACAGCACTCGATAGAATAATTCCGGGCTGAATTGGTAGAAGCCGTGACCGAGATAATTATTGGTCGGCGTCTGGGTGAAGAAATAGCCGCCACACTTGACCATCTCCATCGCGTTACGGATAGCAGCAGGAAAATTAAATACGTGTTCCAGCGTGCCGCAGTCGCAGACAACGTCGTAAGACTCGCGCCAAGAATCCGGCACGGGCTGATTCATATCATGGACATGTGAAGCTCCCTCGAAGTTGCTGGCGTCAATCGTGTGCAGCGTTTTCGCGCCGAGCATCTGCCAGAAAGGTTCGGAGTAAGGAGGATATTCCTTGGGAAACAGATTGGGGAACTGTTCCGGCGAGAGGCCATGTTCCTTGAGCAAGCCGCGCGATTCGGTGTTGCTGACAAAATAGTGCTGCCGACCCAGCGTGATACAGCGTTCAAACGATGCCTTGTCCCGGCGGCGGGCGAGCAAGAATCTGGCGGTTTCAATGTCTATTCCCATGATTGTTTCTTCGCCTCTTTCATTGTTTCGGCGACGGCGAAGATTACGAGACGTGGTTGTATTGTAAAGTCGTTCTCCATTTTGAAATCCTCACAGAAGCCCTGTTTTGGCTGGAGTCTCATCCAATGCCGCTTACTATCACGCACCAGAAAAAGTCCGACATAAACACTATGAATCCCAAAGCTACGGCTGCACCTGACTCCAAATCTACTGCCTCCCATTCAATTGGCTTCCTGGGATTCGTTGGCATTCTTTGCGTGATCCTTGGCGTTCTGTTTTGGCGGAGCTTTGATCCGGCGTGGGTCTTGTTTGCCAATGATGGTCCGTTTGGGGCGATGGTATCAGAGAAGGCGCAAGTGCCAGAAACGTTCACTGGCGGATGGGCGGACTTAAACGGATACGGCGCGCGCGACCCGGGAGCATTGCCGAATATCACTTCGTTTGTCTTGCTCCTGTTGGGGCCGCTGGCTTTCGCCAAGTTCTACGCGCCGCTCACCCTGGTGATTCTTGGCATCGGCTCCTGGTTTTTGTGTCGCCAGCTTGGTTTGGGCGCGCTGGCTGCCGTCTTGGGTGGACTGGCCACCACGCTTTGCTCGGGATATTTTGGCGTCTCGTGTTGGGGTGTCGGGCCGCAGGCAATCTGCTTTGGACTGAACTATCTCGCTTTGGGAATCGTCGTCAGTCCATATCCGCTGAAATGGTGGCTCAGGTATCCGCTCGCGGGATTGGCGGTGGGCATGGGCGTTATGGAGGCGTTTGACATCGGCGCGATCTTCAGCGTGTTGACGGCGGTTTGTATTGTGGTTCATGCAGTGTTGACAGGCGGAACTGTTTTCAAAGGCATGATCGCGGGTATCGGGCGCGTGGCGGTGATCGGGGTTTTCGCGGGCTTGATCGCTAGTGCGGGACTTTCGGGTTTGATCGGCACTCAAATACAAGGCGTGGCCGGGATGGAGAAGGACGAACGCAGCAAGCAAGAGCGTTGGGACTGGGCCACACAATGGAGCTTTCCCAAAGCAGAGGTGATGGGTTTCGTGGTGCCAGGACTTTTCGGGTTCAGAATGGATACCGAGAACGGCGGAGTTTATTGGGGCAAAGGCGGACGCTCGCCAACGTGGGATCGTTATTTTGCATCGGGGAAACAAAGCACTGCACCCGATCCGCGTCATCACATGATGCGCTATGGCGGCGGCGGAAATTATACGGGTGTGCTGCTTTCTTTGGTGGCGTTGTGGGCGGTGGCGCAATCGTTCCGGAAGGAAAATTCTGTTTTCTCGTCATTCCAAAACAAACTCATCTGGTTTTTTTCCGGCGTGATAATCGTTGCCGTCTTTTTGAGCTTCGGACGCTTTGCTCCGTTTGGTCTGGCGGGTATCTACGAATACCTCTATGGCGCGGTGCCGTTTCTTTCCAGCGTCCGCAACCCCGGCAAATTTGTTCACGTCTTCCAATGGTCATTGCTGATCATTTTCGCGCACGGTGTTTACGGATTGAGCCGCCGTTATCTTGAAGCACCAGCAGTGGCGAATCGCGATCTGGTTTCCCAGGTGCAATCATGGTGGGCAAACGCCTCCGCGTTTGATCGGAAGTGGACTAAATTCTCCCTGCTGGTGCTGGGCGCGAGTCTGCTGGGATGGTTCATCTACGGCTCAAACCGCACCCGACTGATCGCTTATCTCCAAGAAGTTAATTTCGACGCAGCGATGGCCAACGCCATTGCCGTATTCAGTGCGCGGCAAGTCGGGTTGTTCGTATTGTTGTTGGCTGTTTCGATAGCACTGCTGACTGTGATTCTCAGCGGCTACTTCAATGGACGCCGCGCCCGGATCGGCGCGGCACTGTTGGGAATATTACTGGTGGTGGACTTGGCGTCCGTGGATACGCGGTGGGTCGTGAACTACAATTGGAAGGAGAAATACGTCGAGGCTTCAACCAATCCGGTGATTGATTTCCTCCGGCAAAAACCCCACGAAAAACGCGTCGCCATCACACCGAGATGGCTGGGCGAAGCTGTCCGTGCCTCTCAACAACTCGTGGGAACGGATCAGATGCTCCAGCAGGTTTATGGACTCGAAT
>JANNAO010000474.1:0-6155 GCA_031384405.1 Verrucomicrobiota bacterium
TCCTGCGTGCCGGTGGCGGTGTATTTGTAATTACAAATTAACCAGCCGTCGTTTCGGATGGTCCAAGAAACACTTTTGATATTCCCGCTATACGATGCAGTCACCCAACAGCGTGAGCCATCCTTCGAGACGGAATCCGACCGGATATTGGTCAGCTTCGATTTTCCACCGACGATCTGCGGCCCGTTTGCAAACGAGTGTTTTCGGTTACCATCCTGCACCTGTTTCAGCAACCCAGTTTCGCGATCAATCCAGACGGTCAGCCCACCACCGTTTAGCTTAAACGCATCAGGCGTTTCCTGAACGGATGTGATTGACCGTAGAAATGAAAACCTGAGCGGTGGCACCGCTATTTTCGATGACACATTCGTCTCTTGTCTGACAAGGACAGGCGACCAAATATCCTTAATCGCATAAAAACTCGCCTCGCGTTCGCGATATGGCCCGACGATTCCATCCGGCGCTTGATTGCCCGCCGTGTCGAGTTTGCCAGTGTGTGGATTTATGATGCCTTCGTCCGCGAACACCCAGATGAAACCGCCCGCACAGTTGGAATGACTCATCATCATGCTCCAATAATCTTCCAAGCCTGCGCCCGCGCCGCCGTCGTAAAGGCCGTGCATGAATTCCGTGGGCATGTAAATCCAGCCGCTCGGCAGGTTGGTGTTGAGAAGTTCCAGTTGTTCCTTGGCGTGGTAATACATCGGCTCGCCGCGCGCCGCGACTTCGGCATTGGTGTAGGCGAGGTAATGCGCCGTGTTGAGACCGCTGTGCAATCCCCACGGATGCAACACGCGCCGCTTCTGTGGATCGAACTCGTGAAAGACGCGATCCAGTTTTGCATTCGAGCCACCTTCGTTGCCGTTGTCCCAAAACAAAATGCTCGGATGATTCACATCCCGCGTGACCATTTCCTCCACCAGCTTCGTGCCGATGTCGGTGTCGTAAGAATTATGCCAGCCCGCAAGTTCGTTCAGCACGTAAAGCCCGAGTTCATCGCACAGATCGAGAAACTCTGCATCCGGCGGGTAATGCGACATGCGCACCGCATTTCCGTTCATCGCCTTGATCGTTTCGATGTCGAGCTTGTGAACGGCGGTGCTGAGACACCGACCTGAGTCCGGCCACGCTGAGTGCCGGTTCACGCCTTTGAGAATGATTTTTGAGCCGTTGAGATAAAGCCCGTCGCCATCGCGCACCTCGAACGTACGGAAACCGAAACGCTGTGTGAATGTGTGCAACACTTCCTTGCCGCGTTTCAATCGTACCTCGACGCGATAGAGATTCGGCGTCTCGGCAGTCCAGAGTTTGGGCGACTTAATCTGAGCTTCAATTCTAACCGAGCGCGTGGAATTCCCCTCACCTGGCCTGTCGGCCAACCTCTCCCCTTCGGAAGGGGAGAGGGGCTGTTGCGAAAACACTCCACCCGCCTTCTTCCCGCCCATCGTCACAATCTGCGCCTCCACCGCATCCGCATCCGTGGCTCCATTCAGAAACACATCCATCGCAAAACTCCCATCTGCCCGCGCATCAATCGCCACACGTTCGATGAATTGTTGCGGCACCACTTCGAGATACACGGGCCGATAAATCCCGCCGAACACCCAGTAATCCGCCAGCCGCTCCGCCTTGTTCACCGATTCATTCGCCGAGTGTTTCGCGACCGTGACTTCCAATCTGTTCTCCGCGCCGAGTTTCAGCTTGTCCGTCACTTCATACTTAAACCGATAAAACCCGCCCTGATGCGTCAGCCCGACGGATTGCCTGTTCAGTTTCGCGCTCGTGTCCGTCATCGCGCCCTCGAACACGAGGAACACGCGCTTGTCCTTCCACTTCTTTGGCGCGGTAAAATCCTTCTCGTAAAGCCCGCACTCGGTGATCGAGTTGGAATAATCCTTCTTGTAGGTGAGATGCCCGAAGCCTTTCACGTCCCAATTCGACGGCACAGGAATGTTCGTCCAAAAACCGGAAAGCGCGCCGGTCGTACACATGAACCGCCACGGCACGGCGTCGTCCTTGCCGTGACCGGAGAGATAGACGCGCTTTGTTTCCGTGGCGCAAACAGGCAGCGCAACGAGCAACAGCAGAAGAAAAATGCGACGAAGCAAATGAATCATGGGTGAAAGTTAGCGAGCGCGTCGGAGGGAGATGGCTTGGAGTTGGAATTCGTAGGCGGTCATGGAATGGAATAGAATTAACTTCCTTACAACAAATACCCACGTTGCAAACCAAATGAAATTCCGCCTTCCCAGTTCGCAGTCAGATGCGTGCGAACTGTGTTGAACATGTGCTCAACCACGTCGAGATACACGGGGTTCTTCTGGTAATCCGCCTCATAGCGATATTCGCGGTCGGTGTTCTTCTGTTTTCGCAGGATGTAAATCTGATCCACCTTGAACTTCCGTAGATTCACGTTCTCGGTCAGCTTCAGCCATTCGGCGACGACGATATGAATTGCGTTCGGGTTGCGAAATTTCAACTGCTCCGCCGCCATCGAAGCACCCTCCAACATGGTTTTGTCCAGGTAGGTCTTGCACTCAATCGCGACCGCCGGAATCTGGAAGTGATGCTCTTCGCCCTTCTTTTGGCCAGCACTGGTCAAGACCGCGCTGATGTTGACGCCGATGGCAAAGTCGTGGTCTTTCTTTTCAACGCGTGCGTGAGGTGATTCAAGCATCGCGCCGTAATTTGGCGGCATAAAAAAGATGTCTTTGAACGTGTGCGATTTGCCGATTAGCGCCTGTGCGGCAAATCCACCGACCAAATCGCGGAACAGGTAGTAGATGAATTCTTCCAGCACGGAGAAACGCACTTTGGTGTTTGGTGGAATGGCTTTGGCAATCTGGGGCTGGTCGAGAATGCCAAAAAACTTGTTTAGGAATTCAGTGCGCTGCCGCAAAATACTGAGATCATTACTTCTGCATTTCAGAAATGGCCCTTGAAGTTGCTGGTTCATGCGCTGCCACTCGGTGTAAGCCTCCGAAATTAGTAGAGCTTGTCTCCGTACTTTCGAAACCGAGCTTCGATGCAACCGCCGGAATCTGCCGACTAACATCGCTTCATTAGGCGTCCGCATTGAAGAGATGCGGCCTGTCCGACTTCTGGATGGGAATTTGATCGGTGTCATGGTAGTGCTTATTTCTTGGCAGATTTGCTCCGATCAAACCGAGCAGGCGGCATTGCGTGCCCTAGTGCGGCGGCTTTGAGTTGGAGTTCGTGGTCGGTCATGAAATCAAGTTTTCGCTTAATTGGTTGTCATCATGTGGGTGATTTCAGAATGACCAGAATGGATCGGATTTCAACGTGTCATAGCCGCGTTCGGCGATGAAAGAAGAAACGCCGGAAGTCTGTGGAAATTCTGATTTGAAACCTGCCGCCAGATGTTGAAGCAATGGCTTGGCAAGTTGGTTTGCGAATTTGCCTCGCAGACAACGCTCATACCATGCGACCAATTCTGACTCGCGCACAATTCCGCGCACTCGTCGCCCCCAGCCGATTTGTTTTGCCACGGTCTCAATGACCTTTGCATCTGAATCGCGGCACACGATTACAATGTGGTCGCTTTCAACTTGGTCAATGATTGTGGTTGCGAGTTCTTCATTCAGCGTCAGGTGTTTCACTTGCACGGCTGGGCCGAAATTTGCCCACATATCCAATCCACGGTCGGCTGCGTTGGTGACGCCGACACGGAACACATGAGCATCCATTTTACTTTCGGGCTTTGCTGCATCAACGCCAAGCAACACGCGAGTCAAATCTTCAAACTCACGAAGTAACGCCAAGCTTTGAGGTGGAACAGAAACGGTCACGGTTGTGCGCAGTGAAGTCACAACGGTCTGGAACAGACTGTGCGTTACAATCTCGTATGCCTTATCAATGCTTCGCCGAATTCCAGCACTTGAAATAAAAAGATTCAGCAACGCTTGGAGTTGAAATGTTTTCGGGTCTGCTTTGTTTATGACATCAATCAAGCCTTCGACAGTTCCTTGCCGTTCTTGAAAACGAAGATAGATGTAACGCTCAACACCGCCCTTTGTCCTTTTATTTTCTGCATCTAACGCAGCCATAATTTTTGGCGGCGTGGCGGAATCGTTCCAAATGTCATGCTGGTAGCGAGCGGAAGAAGTTGGAATTTTCGACAGAAGGCGTTGCGTAACCACATTGCGCCAAGCACAGGACGGATTGCGGTAGGTTTCAACGGAAAGAATCTCGATGTCTTTCTCCAATCGAGAACGACGCAAAACTTCGGCGACCTGAATCGGCTTGTAGAGGTCAACTCGCGCTTTTTTGATAATCGAGTCGAGGCGTTCTTTTGCTTGGCTTGGAGTAATTGGCATACGAGATAGTGGTGGCTTGTCTATGGTTTTTCGAACGCGAATCCTCGGCGAAAACAAAAGCTGGTTGGACAGCTTTTTCCACCGCAGGAATCGGGGGTGAGTGCAGAGCGTCAAGAGCAGCACCAATTACCGCCGTGACACACGGCACAGCAACACTGTTACCCGCTTGCTTCCGCGTTGCGGAATAGTCGCAAACTATTTTGAATGATTCTGGGAATCCTTGCAGACGCAGCATTTCTCTTTCAGTTAGTCGCCGCTCTCCATTTACGAGAAGATAATTGTAGGATGCGCCAGCGCGCAGCGCGCATGAAAACGGATACGCGCTGACGTTTCCACCCTTGTTTTCATGCCAAATCGTCGGCTCGTCAAACTGTCTCTTGGCGGCTCTTTTCTCCAGTCGATTGCGTTTGATGCGTTCGGAAGCCGTGTAAAACTCCGGCACATTTTTTTCCAAGATTTCTGAAAGAGGTTTCATCTGCACAACGCCGTGAGGCCATCTAAAAGCGCGCGGTTCTCTGAAACCAACGATGAAAATGCGTTCTCTTTTTTGCGGTACGCCAAAGTTAAGCGCGTTCAAAACTTTGTATTGAGCGTGGTATCCGAGACCTTTCAATGTCTCCATGATTCTTTCGAGCGTTCTTCCGTTATCATGCGACCGAAGTTGCTTCACGTTTTCCAGCACGAACGCGGCGGGCTTCTTCGCCTCAAGAATTCTGGCGATGTCAAAAAAGAGCGTGCCGCGAGCATCTTCAAACCCCTTCCTGTCGCCAATGATGCTAAACGCTTGGCAAGGAAATCCGCCCAGCAACACTTCATGGTCGGGAACATTTTTTGCAGCAACTTTGGTTATATCTCCTGTCGGTCGGTCGCCAAAATTTCCTGCGTAAGCAGTTTGAGCATCGGGGTCAATGTCGCTTGAAAAGACGCATTCGCTTAAAATGCCACGAGCTTTAGAGGCGGTGTTCATCGCAATTCGGAAGCCACCGATGCCACAGAATAAATCAATGAACCGGAGATGGTGTGTCTTTCCGTTTCCGTTCACACGGTAAGCCGGAGAATCTTCACGAAGTTCAACCGAAGAACGTTTCGGAATTTTATACGAGACGCTCTTTTTCTTCTGGAGCGTTGGCGGTTTGGATTTCTTTGTTGCCATTGCGCGTAGCATATCAATCGTTATTCATCATGGCACTTGAATTTCACGTGTGCTTCTGCACTTCCCACCCGAAATAATTCCCGAACGCCTCGGCCAGAATTGCCGCAGAGTGCGATTGCGTCATGACGACGTGATGCTCAAAACCCTTTTCGCAGACGTGGCGCAGCACGCCTTGCAGGTTCGGCACTTTGGCCACGGCGCGGTTGCCGAAGGTGTCGAGCTTGTCGTTTGTGAGTTCGCCTTCGCCGACGTAGCAGCGGATTTTGCCCTCGGCATCGGCGGTGGTGATGCGTCCGTAGGTCAGCGGCCCGGCGGGTGTGCGACCGTCGAGCGCTCCGTAGGTGTTTTCCACGCCGAGAATGCTGCCGAGGATCGGTGCGGTGGAAATCTTGATGTCGGGCAGGAAGGATTTCGCCCAGTTGCCGCAGTGGAACAGGACGCACTTGTCGTCGTCGTCCGCGTAATTGTTGTTCCAGTCCACGAGCGCGGCGGGGGTGCAACCAGCGAGTTGCATCGCGTGCATCGTCAGCACGCCGGTGACGTCCACTTCGCAGGCACTAGGCATAAACTTCTCGCTCATCATGCTCATCAGCGTGCAGACGTTGCAGCCGTAATTTTCCTGCACGCTCGTCCAGCATTGGATGGCGGTCGCGTCGAGGTGATTC
>JANNAO010000109.1:0-1564 GCA_031384405.1 Verrucomicrobiota bacterium
GCCCAATTCTGTTGGAGACACTCGAAGCTCAAAAAAGTTTCGCGGCCATCGGGCTTGCTCGGAAAATTGGTGTTGCTCGTCAGGTTCGTGATCGCCGTGCCGGAAAGATTCGCCCAATGCTCGCGCAAAATCGTGCCACGCTCGGCAGGCAATGTCGTCGGGTAAAGCTGCGTCTGCGGAATCACCTCGCGCGCCTGACTGTCGCTGGTCCATTCGAGGCGAATGCTCGCGTTGTTGGTCTTCTCCAGATATTCGAGCCGGAGATTCACGCGCTCGTTCGCTCGGAGCGAAATCTGACCGCCCATCTGCGCCGGCGTGGCGGACTGCAAGCGCGAGACGATCAGGCGGTCGTTGACCCACAACGCAGCGCCGTCGTCCGCCGTGACGTAGAACGTGTAAAGCCCGTCGTAACGCGGCTCGACTTGACCCGACCAGCGGATGGAGAAATTGTTCGTGCCCAGTCCGCCGAAGCCGGGCGAACTCGCGGCCCAATCGAAGTCCACCGTGGCATCCACGCGGCTCGTCTTCGTGCCCGTGAAATTGGTGGCGGTGTAGTAATCCCCGGTGAGTCCCGTCCCTGTGGCATTGGTGGCCAGTGCGGCAAACAACGCCGCCAAAGTCAGGAGCGTTTTCTTCATAAGCTCGAAGACGGGCGCGGTGCGGTGGCGTCACCGGATTGTTTTGACTGTGTCATCCCCACTGGAGAACAGCGCAAGATGGTGGCGGAAGCGGGAGAGACTTGAACCGTCATTGTTTTATCAGACGCGGCTGCGATGTCCTGCCACTGACCCGCCCAGTTTCCCTGCGGATCAACAGTCACGCCGCCGAGTATCACATCCGTCTTCGCGGCGACGTCTCGATTCTTTTGTGACAATTCCATGCGCTGGAATTTTACCGCACCCATGTTGGTTGGCAACTGGAGGGAGACCGTCGCCGTCTCCGCGTGGGCATCATAGCTCTTGTTGATCAACGTCAGATAAACAACTCCGGCGCGATCCCGGTAAGCGTGAGCATTGAAATCAAACTTGGGCGCAGCCTTGATCTTCACGCCGAGCGGACGGCCTTGCGCGCCTTGATTGAAAGCCAGCAGACCGTAGGCAAGCGGTCGCATGTTGAATCCCTTCCCGTCATCCTGTCGGAGAAACGCGGCGTAATTCGGAGCACCGAACTTGCCGTCGCGCCCCACCGATTCGCCGGTGTGAAAGTTGAATCCCACGATGTGACGCGCCGCCCACCAATGCGTGAAGTCCAGCACCCACAACGTGGAGGCGTAGGTGTCGCTCGAATCTTTCGCGCCGCCATTGAAACAACTGTTCAGCTCATCCATGCGCAAGGGCACGCCTTGCGCGGCGAGCACCGCGCCGACGCGGGCATACTTCTTTTCGTATTCGTCCAGCCGCTTGTTGGAAAGAAAACGGGCGCGCGTCGCGGGAGGATTCGTTTCACCCACGCGGCCCGATCCGAGAAAATAGTGATGGTTGCCCAGCATCAGCAGATTGCCGGTGGGAAACATCTCCTTCGCAAACTCCAACTCGTAATGACCCAGCGTCGTGCTCGGCCCGAC
>JANNAO010000511.1:0-10302 GCA_031384405.1 Verrucomicrobiota bacterium
ACTGATCTTCAACCGCCGGACGTGGAAATCCGTCAGGCCATCTTGAAAAAGAAAGCTGCGTCCATGGGCGTCGAATTGCCCGAAGACATCATGAGCTTTCTGGCGCATCGCATCCGCACGAACATTCGTCGGCTGGAAGGCGCGCTCATCCGCGTGGCATCCTACGCTTCCCTCACGGGCAAGACATTGAGCGTGGAAGTTGTCGAAAGTTTGCTGCGCGAAATCCTGCATGAGGAAGGCCGCTTTTCCGTCAACATTGAAGTCATTCAGAAACGCGTTGCCGAACATTTCGACATCCGCCTCGCGGACATGACCAGCAAACGCCGTCCTGAAAACATCGCTTTCCCGCGTCAGGTCGCCATGTTCCTCTCGCGTCAAATGACCGAGACCTCACTCAGCAGCATCGGGGAAGCCTTTGGCGGACGCGATCACGGCACGGTGTTGCACGCCTGTCGCCTCGTGAAAGACCGCATGGAAGTGGACGCCAACGTCCGTCAGGTCGTCAGCTATCTTGAAAAGCAGTTGATGCGGTGAGCGGTAACTCGCTCCGGGTTTTCATCGCAGGAAAAACTGTTCCCACTGTTTCCGCAGGCGGGCTTCCGTCTGCATCCGACTTCACCGCCCGTTGCAACTGCGTCGCTGTCGGCAGATGCGCCATCGCATACAAGATCACGTAAGCGATGAAGATGAACGTGGCGAACAATGCGAGAAACGCGAGGTGTCGCACGTCTGAAAACTGAGCCAAAGCTGCTGCGTTGATGCCTTGATATAATTCAGCGGGTTTCGAGACCACGTCCCAACTGTTGAACCGCAGGAAGCGTCCGAGATAAACCCCAAAGCTGCTCAACACCGCGACGCCCACGACGAATCCCCAGCCCACGAACTTGCCGAAGCGATGCGTCACAAGCGAGTGCATCAAGTAGAGCGAGACGAATCCCAGCACCAAACCTGTGAACGCGCACGAGAGAATCACCGCCAAGTCCACCCAGAAGTGATTCATGGAACGATGCGTCAGGTGGATCAGGTCAGTGAAGATGTAAGGTGCGTTCGGAAAGAATAACAGCCACGCAGCGCACAGACTGTAAAATTTTAACCCCGCGCGAGTGCCGTTGCGACGCGCGCGATAATCATCCCTTGCCAGCAACGCAAAAACCAATGGCATCCAGGCGAGAATCAGATTCCATACGAGAAATCCGTACCGGAAGTCGCGCGTGACGATCACCCGCGAAAAGATCAGCGTAGCACTGACCGCCGAGGCGAATGTCAGCGCAGCCATCGGCAGGAACGTCTCGCGTTTGAACAACAGTTTGAGAAATCGCATAATTCAGTTCGTTCTTTGGACACCACGGGGAACAAAGAGTTCACTGTGAAAGCAAAGTTCAGGCCGGGATGATTGTTTGACATGAATTCTCGCCTCGCCCGCAGAGTCTGTTTTAAGCTGGTCACTCAATTATGAGCAACGTTCCTCACATCCCCGCGCTAAGACGCGGCAAAGCTTACGAAAGCCTCGACACCGCCGAGGTGAAGGATTTCCGCACCGGCGAAGTCAAAGCCGTCGTCAGCCAGGTCAACGCGGGCATCGTGCGCAAAGATTTGGCACGCGTGTCGGAGGGTCAGGCAGCGTTGAAGAAGTTTTCCGTGGCGCAACTCATCGAGATTTGCGCCAAGACCGGCGAACATTTCCTTAAAGGCACGTTGCCGCTCGGCGATAAAGGCCACACGCAATCGCCGCAGCAATACATCGAGACGCTGAGTAGCACGAGCGGCCTGCCGCACGTCATGGTTCGGCGCAACATGGAGAAGATTCACCTCGCGCTCACGAACATGAAGACCGTGTTGAATGGTTTGTCGCGTGGATTGGACTTGAGCATTCTCGACAGCGGGAGCGGAGAGCAGTTCGGCACGCGACTCAGTTATTTTCCGACAACGCCAGCACTCGGCCTCGTGATGCCGAGCAATTCGCCGGCGGTGAATTCGCTCTGGCTGCCGAGCATCGCGCTCAAGACGCCGGTCATCATCAAGCCCGGCAAGGAGGAGCCGTGGACGCCGTATCGGTTGATCCAAGCGTTCATCGCGGCGGGCGCACCGGCGGAAGCGTTCGGGTTTTATCCCACGGATCACGAAGGCGCGGGCGAGATTTTGAAGAAGTGCGGACGCGCGCTGATCTTTGGCGACAAATCCACCACCGCGCAGTACGCGAACAATCCAGCGATCCAAGCGCACGGGCCGGGCTGGAGCAAGTTCCTTATCGGCGAAGATTGCATTGAGAACTGGCGCGATTACGTGGACGTGATGGCGGCGAGCATTTCGGACAACGGCGGTCGCTCGTGCATCAATGCCTCGGCCATTGTCGTGCCGAAATACGCGGCTGAGATCGCGGAGGCACTCGCGCAAAAGCTCGGCCCGATTGCTCCGACGAAAGCGGATGATGCGAACGCGCGGCTCTCCGGCTTCGCTAATCCCAAGATGGCGGACTTCATTGATGGCGCGATTGAGGAAGGGTTGAAGACGCCCGGCGCGACGGACGTGACGGCGAAGTATCGGACATCCATAACTACCGGCCAACCCACCCCCAACCCCTCCCAGGAGGGGAACGAATCTGCGAACGCGCCCTTAGAAGCTCCCCTCCTCGGAGGGGCTGGGGGTGGGTTCTTTAGAGCATCCCGCAAAGTCACCTTCGACGGCGGCACGTTCGTCCGTCCGACCATTGTTTTGTGCGATTCCTTCGCGCATCCGCTGGCAAATCGCGAGTTCCTCTGTCCCTACGCCAGCGTGGTTCAAGTGCCGCAAAGCGACATGCTCAAACACATCGGCTACACGCTCGCTTGTTCCGTCATCACCAAGGACGCGAAGTTCATCGAGCAAGTGATGGCCTATCCAGAGATTGACCGCCTGAACATCGGTCCGGTCTCGACGATGAAAATTTCCTGGGATCAACCGCACGAGGGCAACATGTTCGAGTTCCTCTGGCACCGGCGGAGCATCGAGCGCGGTTGGTGACCGATTGGAAACTTAGTTACGGCTTGGCTTTGTCAGGGAAATAGAGCGGAGCCGCTATTCTGCCCGATGTTTTGCCGGAGCAGAATTGGTGATCGGAATGGTGACCACTCCCACGTTCATGGGTTCGCTGATATCAGTTTCGGAAATGACCACGCTCCGCAGCACTTTGCCGATGTCACGTCGCGGCTTCATCCAGGCGTCATCTGCCAGCGGATCTTCGGGTGGAGCTTTGATGGTTATTTTCAGAGTGTAATTTCCCGCCAATACATCATCGGTTCGGAAACTGCCATCTGGCTGTATGACGAGATAATACTTCGCAATCTGCGCTTCTCTCAAAGCCCAGGCGCGCATGTGTGCTTGATGGTCGCCCCGGAAATCTTCCCACCGCACTTCGGGGATATCTTGACGCTCTTGTACCAGCGCGTGCAGGTCCAGACTCCAATCGTAGTTTTCCAGAGGTGGCGACATTTCCAACTGGCCAGTTACTGCTATGCCTTTGCCACCGAGCACTACCCGGTTGGTTTCACCGGGACGTACCGTTGCAGTTACGCCATGACTGAAACCAATAGAACCAGTCTGTCCTTTATAAAATTTGATCAGCCTTTGGACGAAGTGAACTCCTGGCGGCATATGTATGAAGCGAAATCCACCTTCAGCATCTGTTGTTGTGTTGTAATCGAATGGAATCAAACCTTCTTCGTCCGCCACCTTGCCAAAGCCGACGTTCACCGGTTGGTTCGCAGCGGGATTGCTTCCCACAAAGACCTGCCCGGTGATTTCTCCCCATGGTTGAAGCGAAATGAAAACATTCGTGACTCTGGCGACTGCCAAAACCGCACAGCCGGACGGATGAACAACCAGCACCCTTTCCGCGCCTACCATGGTTCGCAGTGTGAATCGTCCGTTTTCGTCCGTGGCAGTCCGATTGACTGCGTGACCGTGATTAACGAGTTGTCCCCCGTCTTTTAATGTGAGTCCGCGATGGCTGACGGATGCCAGTCCGATGTTGGCTCTCACTGCGGGTTGACCATTGGGTTGGATTACAACTCCGGATAAATCCGAACCACGCTTGAGGCGAAACTCAAACCGCTGTTCCGCCTCGCTTATTGAGCGCACATCAGATTCCTGCGGTTCATAGCCTTCGGCTTCAATTAAGAGCGAGAACCGGCTCACAAATTGCAACTCAACGGGCCAGTCAAATGCGCCATTCGCACTCTCACCAAGTAGCCGATCGGACACGCCACGGCGTTCATTCAAAAGAACGCGGAAGCGCGTTACCGGCTCGTTGTTCTCCGCATCCACCACTGCACCAATCAAGCGCAGAGGTTTGGGCTTGAGTGATTCATCCGGCTCCTGCGCTTCCAATCGGAGCGTGACTTCCGGGGCGTTGGTCTCTGCGAGAAGGGTCTTCTTCAATTCCGCGTAGCCCTTGGCGCGCACCGTCAGCGTGTAGCTGCCTACTTGAACATGCGGAAATTCAAAACGACCCATGGCGTCGGTCTTCTTTCCTAAGCCAAACATTTTTTCATCCTCTTGCAAACTTGCACCTGCCACAGGATCACCGTGCAGCCCGACGACAAGCCCCCGCAAGGCGAAGCCCTTTTTCATTACGACGACATGATTCGTGGTCAACGAATTCGCGTCCTTGAACCAGAACAGTTCCAGAGCGAAATCCGGATGAGAAACGCCCACGGCAATGCTGCCACCGCCTTCCCATTCGGGTGGCATCTGATCAGATTGGAAGCGACCGGTTTCATCCGTTGTGATTGTCGAAAAACGATTGTGGAAGCTGATGTTTTCACGTTTTGTCATGTCCAGCCTTGGACCGTTGAAATTAATTTTTGCACCGACCACCGGCTGCCCGGCATCATCACGCACTTCGCCCGTGAGTTTTGCACCGCGCGTCAAACGGCAATTGTAGAATACATCCGACGCTTGGAATTCATGCGACTGCCAGTCCATCACCAACGGGACATAGCCCGGCGCAGCCAGCCAGACCCGGTACGTGGTGAATGACTCATCCGGCACGCGCAAAGCAATCGCGCCATCTGAGCCCGTTGTTTGTTCGTTTGCACGTTCTACTTTTCCGGAACCCCAAACCTGGGCCAGAACCCTTGCCCCAACGACCGGCTTATTCTCAACCCGATCGTAAATACTGAGAAATAGGTGGCGCTCGCTCAGGTTCGCTGCCGCAGCAACGGATTGGGCAGCAGGCGATGCCGTCGCGGTTGGTGCGACATCAATCGTTTCGTTTTCTCGCGTTTCCAGCGCAACCGGAATTTGAGAGCCAGGCTCGCGATGGGAAAGCATGACGGATGTCCCGATAATCAGTGCCGCGACACCTACTGCCCAAGGGAGTAGCGAGCGAGCTTTCAGCCAGAGCAATTCGCGAACTCCTCCAGTCACCAAACTGGCAACCACTGCCGATGTCGCGACAGTGCCAGCAGTTACTGTTGCGCAAATCGTCTGCGCCAGCCCGGTCGGTGTCGCCTGAGCTCGGGTTTCAAACAACACCGTCCCCAGTGCCACGGTCGAAAGCGATATGCCGCGACCAGTGAGAAACGCCCGCATTTTGTCCAACGCCCGGCTCACGCGCTTTTTGGCGGCCTCCTCGCTGACGCCCAATTGCCCGCCCACTTCGCGCAACGGCTTGCGCTCGAAAAACCGCAAGAGCACCACCCGGCGGTCTGGTTCGGCCAGCGCAGCTACTGCGTCATCAAGATGCGGACTGATTTCGAGCCAAAGGTTATCGTCTAAGGGTGAGGATTGGTTTTGCAGATTCATGACCGCCGCCTCCTGTTCGCGATGTTGCCGCCGGTGTTCACCGCGCAGGGCGCGGGCCGCCAGAAACCGGGTGGTGCGAAATAACCACCCGGACAGAATCACTTCGCGCCGCATTGCCGATGCTTTACGCGCCAACAACAGAAACACCGCCTGAGCGACATCTTCCGCCACGTCCTGCCGTTGCACCTGCCGGAGCGCGCTGCCGTACACCAGGCCGAGATGACGATTCACCAGTTCGGCGAATGCTGTCTCGGATTGGCACTGGGCATACTCTTGAATGAGTTCCGCATCGGTTTTGGTATTCATCACTATCTACAAATCCCCGTCGGGAAAGAAAAGGGACAGAAATAATGTCAGGCGGCAAGCGGAGAATGGTCAACCACACGGATCAACCACATTAAGGCAACATGTTTGAATTCCTCTGGCAACGCCGGAGCATCGAGCGGGCTTGGTGAAAGTTATAACGATTGCCAAAAATCGTTTCCGCAAGCCGAACCCACCCCCAGCCCCTCCAAGGAGGGGAGCAACGCAGGAGGCGCGCAGAATAGTTCCCCTCCTGGGAGGGGCTAGGGGTGGGTTGCTTTCAGCCGGAAATTCTTTTTGGCAACCGTTCTAGCGCGCGTTGTCCTCAACGCGCCGCTCGCTGGCGCGGGAACGTTCGGGTTTGCGGAAGCGGCGCGCAGAGGACTGACGCGCCCTACCAGCGGAGGTTAATCAGTCTTGGCAAAAACATTTCCCACCAGTTGAGGTTTGCGAGAGGGGCGTAGCAATGGTTGAAAGCCATCCGAGTAATGACTGTAAGTCCCATCGAACCTCCAATACCAAAGCCCACCGTCAGCGGACAAAGCCACCATGCCGCCTGCGCTTGGTGTGATCCCGACCCAGTCTGATTTCGTTCCGATGCGACTGGCTTTTGCACCGCGCGCCGGATTGCCCACATCTTCTCCGAGTTCCCACCACCAGAGCGTCCCGTCGGCTTTCAATGCTACGAAGTGTTGAGCCGCTTCGATGACCGCTAGCCAGTTGGTTTCCTTGCCAACTTGAAAATCCTGCTGCGCGACTTCACCCGACTTAGCGTGCAAGTGGTAGTCATCAACAACCCTCAACGCACCATCGCTGCTGACGCCGACCTGCACCATGCCAAGCCGTGGATGTGCCGTCCAAATCACGTCTCCCCATTTTCGGCCTTCAAGATAGGGCGCACGTTCGAGAGATGTGTCATCGTCGAGTTTCAGGGTTTCTTTCTTTCGAAGTGAGCTTTGAGCGTTGATATAGATGCGTCCGTCAGTTTTTCGATAGGCGATTGAAAATTTGGCGCGAAACACCTCTGCCCAATCCGAGTCGTCACCCAAACGTTGCGCCTCAAACGTCCGCAGCCCGGGCCACGCTTTCTTGCCAGAAGAACGGTTCGTGCCGATGCGCCAGAGTGAACCGTCCTTCTCTATGGCGAGGGCAGACGTCCATGCACCGTGGATAGATTTCCAATCGGTCTTGTCGTCATAGCGCACAAGGTTCAGCGGTTCGAGCGGTGGTGGGTTGGTCGAATTCCATCCCCACCCTTTCATATCTTCAGGCTTGTCTGTCACCCACAAACTACCGTCCTCTTTTAACGCCAACACGTCTTGCCTACAAAATGCGACCGACAACCAATTCGTTCCCGGCAGAAACTGTCCACCAGGAAACATCTCCTTCAACTGCCAGTTGCCGAGCACGAATTACCATGGATTTGCCACATCAGGAATGAAGCGCGTTGACCAGACTCTACCATCCGGAAGTTTGAAGCCTGTGCGGTTATAGTCGCTGCGAAACGTCGCGCCATCCTTCTGCGTCAATCGCGCCGGGCCGTGAGCGGGTTCGAGTTGCATGAACAATTCCCAGGTGCGCTGGTAGATTGCCGTCGTCACACAAATCACGGCGGCAAGCGACGTGAGAAACACGAGCACATTTCTCGTCCACACCGTCCGGCCCACGAGCACGCGCTTGAAATTCCACCACGCCAGCCAAGCGAGAGCCACCGTCAGCACCGGCACGCCGATGAAATAAATCAACCACCCGCGCCAGAGCGGATGAGGCGTCAATTCTTGCATGTAATATCCGCCAGCCAACAACGCCCAAGCGATGATGATTCCGAGAATGGATGGCGCGATGGCTTGCAGCGTATTCTTGCCGAGTGTGGATGCGTAGAAGGCGATGCTATAAAAGCAAACGGCAAACAACAGCGCAGGGAAGTAGGGCAGAAACGGTGTGCATGTCATCAGAAGACTACCCAGAACAAGCGCGAGTTTGCCGAAAAAATGGATTTGCCTGTCAATGTTCAACGCTTCGATGTTCTCGTGAATATCGGGCAGGATTCTTTGTCCCTCAAAGATCACCGGCACGATCACGGCGAAGACAACCGACAGGACAAATCCCACCGCGAACTTGAAGGCGAACTGCGTCCGCCGTTTCGCAGGCAGGCAGAGCTGTGATTCGAGCGTGCCGAGTTTCCGCTCCTCCGCCACGGCGGCACAGCCGATGAGCAGCGGCATGATGAACCAGATGCCCCAGAAGATTTCCGTGACAAGTTTTAAGCCCCATGCGCTGTCCGCGTCCGGCTTCGTCAGCGCGATCAATCGAACGGCGAGATGGAGTATGGCAAGAATTCCAGCGATGACGAACGCCGACTGGTGTAATTGAAGTTCCTTCATCAGCAACGCAAGGCGCGGTCTGCGGCCACGGACTTTGAGCACGCCGCTAAACACGTTCGGCAACTTAACCCACGAAGGCAGAGCGATGTTGCCACCCGTCCAGTGAACATCCTCCGCGCGGAGAAACATCCTGTGCGCCCAGAAGAATCCAGCGATGCTGTAAGTCGCGAGCGCCATCACGATATTGCGCTCGTGGCTAAGTCCATCCCCGAACTTGTCTGTGCAGTAGCCCGTCAGCAATGCGACGGCTGACGGGGCAATGACCGTGAACCAGAACGCCGCGCCAACCTGCCGGAGCAGGAGCACGCTCCAGAGTCCGCCCGAGAACGAGCAGAGAAGAATCATCAGCGTGACGACGAAGGTCTGCTGGAGTTCCCGTGGCGTCTTTGCAAAGAATTCGGGAAGGTGCAACAGAAAGGAAAACCACCATGCGCCGAACACGATCAGCAACGCCGCCGCCAGAAGCAAAACTTTTGTCCACCAGATTTGATTTCGCGAAATAGGTTGCGCGAGCAGATTGGAGAACGTGTTGCAACTGATCTCACGCCCGAACGAGTCCAACCCGGCCATCACGACAAGGCCGGGACAGACCACGATGGGCAGCAGCACCAAAAGTTTTTGCAGCACGCTGAGGTACGCCTCGCTCCCTAGTGGAATGAGCCAGACGCCCAGTGCCGCAACGACGGCGATGCAAACACTCGGCAGCAGCAAGCGGATTTCTTTGCGGAGATACGCGTTCATGGTTTCGATTGGCCGATGGCGTTGGAGGCCACGAAGATTTCCTCAAGGGTCAGCGATTCGGTCTGCAACTCTTCGGGCTGAAATGTTTTCAACTTTGCGATGAGTTCATCACTGCTGCCGTTGGCGAGGATTTCCAGTTCACGCCCAGTCTGCTTCACGTTCAACGCACCGGGAAGATCGAGCTTGGCGGGCGGTTGAGCGAAGCGGGCGCGGATTTTCTTGAAGCGATCGCGTGCGGCATCGGCTTCCATGGTGAGCAGTTCGCGGCCTTGTTCGATGATGGTGAATTCGTCAATCAACCCCTCGAACTCAGAGATGAGATGCGTGGAGACGAACACCGTGCGGCTGCCGGGATCGCCCGCTTGATACGCGCCGATGACCGTCTCGATGAATTCGCGACGCACGATGGGATCAAGGCCGGAGGTGGGTTCGTCTAGCAAGAGCAGTTCAGGTTCAGGGCAGATTGCGCCGATGAGCGCGAGCTGGGTCTTCTGCCCTTTGGACATGGAGACGGCTTTCTGATCCTGCTTCAGTCCGAAGCGGCGGAGCAGATCGGCTTCGATGTCGCGATTCCAATTCGCTCGGAAGGAGGCGAGATAGTTCAACGTGTCGCGCACGGTCATCCACGGATAAAACGCCACGGCATCCGGCACATAAGCGATGCGGGATTTCACGGCGACTTCGTCCTTCTGCGGATCGAGACCGAACACGCGCACGGTGCCGCTCGTGGGGCGGAGCAGGTTGAGCAGGCACTTGATCGTAGTAGTTTTGCCCGCGCCGTTGCGACCGAAGAAGCCGTAGCAGCGGCCTGGTTTCACGGTGAGATTGAGACCGTTCACCGCATCATGTTTACCGTAGCTGCGATGCAGGTTCTTGATTTCGATGACTGGGGTTTGGTTCATGGTTTCTCCGTATTGGCTTTGTTTTCGAAGTAATCCAACCGCTCCTTCACCAACGCGAGGAACGTTTCACGATCCACTTGCAGGTGATGCGCGGTGACGACGGCTTCATCCACCTCCTTGAGCAACAGTTTTTGGCGGACGGTTTTGGTGAACGGCGTGTTGCCGTCCTTGAGAAAGCAACCTTTGCC
>JANNAO010000517.1:0-6085 GCA_031384405.1 Verrucomicrobiota bacterium
GCCTGCGGGCGGTGTGACGTCTTTGTAGGCCATGTTCGATTTGCGGTTTAAGATTTACGGTTTCAAAAATTCAACGGCGGACAGTTTGATTTTTATACGCTCAATTTCAAGGAAAGAAACAATCTAAACTTTTCCTTGAACGGCGTTGTCTGTGGTGTCACAGTCATTTCGTTGTTTGGCGAAATAAATAAATCACATGCGCGAGTTCATGGCGATCACGAAGGCCTTGTCTGATCCGGGGCGGGTGAGGATTCTCCTCTCCCTCCGGCGTGGAGAGTTGTGTGTCTGTCAGATCACGGAACTGTTCGGTCTCGCCACCTCCACGGTCTCCAAGCATCTCTCCATCCTCAATCAAGCGGGCTTGATTCTGTCGCACAAGACGGAGCGGTGGGTTTATTACCGTTTGCCGGATAAGAACGCCCCTGTTGCGGTCCGTGAGGCATTGGATTGGGTTCATAAATCACTCGCCAAAACTGAGGCCGCAGTCACGGATGGGAAGAAGTTGCAAAAGATTTTGAAAGCTGATCTCGCCGAAATCTGTCGGCGGCAGAGGTGTTGAACCTGAATTGATTTATGAAATTTCAAGAGTTCAAAAACATTCTCTCGCAAAACCCGGCGGCGCAGGTGCGCTTTCTGTTGCCCAATGGCGAATTTGCACCGAGCCATGTTCATGTCACCGAGGTGGCACGGATTGATAAACGGTTTGTTGATTGCGGTGGCACCCTGCGCACTGATGCGGTCTGTCGGTTGCAGACGTGGTTCTCTGACGATGTCGAACATCGGCTCACGGCGGGCAAGTTGCTGAAGATTTTTGCCAAGGCGGAAGCGGTGCTGTTGACGGATGATCTGGACGTGGACGTGGAGCATGAAATCGGATTCATATCGCAATTCCCGGTCGAGACAGCGGATGTTGGCCAGAGCGAAATCACTTTGCGGCTGAGGGTGCGACACACGGCGTGTTTGGCTGAGGACAAATGTAAGCCGCGCGGCGTGGTGGCGGAGTTCGATCCGATGAAATTTAGCTTTAGCGAGAAGCGACAAACTTCGACGTGCTGTTAACTCAATGACGACCATGACAAATAGTAAACCTACTGTTCTCATCCTGTGTACCGGCAACTCCTGTCGCAGCCATCTTGCGGAGGGCATTCTGCGCCAAGCTGCGGGTGACATCATCAACGTCGCCAGCGCGGGTAGCAAACCCGCTGGTTACGTCCATCCGCTGGCGATCAAAGCGATGAGCGAGATCGGAATTGATATTTCGTCGCATGTCTCCAAGCACATGAACTACTTTCTCGCGCAACCGATCCACACCGTCATCACCGTCTGTGGCAATGCAGATCAGGCGTGCCCCACGTTTCCGGGACAGGCGCAGCGACATCACTGGCCGTTCGATGATCCCGCGCACGCCACCGGCAGCGAGGAGGAGCAGATGAAAGTTTTCCGCCGCGTGCGCGATGAGATACGCGCTGTGTTCGGTGCGTATGCGGCGGGGTTGCGCGCATCTCTGAAGTGACAATCTTCTCGACAGTTCGGCGTGCTGTTCTGAAAGTTCTGACATGATGAACACCGTTGAACATCTGACGCTGGAACAACTCGAAGCAGGACTCGACCACATCCGGCAATCGCCCAAGGATGTCGGCGTGCTGAAACTTATTTCGCGCCGCCCCAATACCGACGAACGCGAAGTCCTGCCCGAAGGCCACCTCGATCCCGCGCACGGATTGATGGGTGATAACTGGAAAGCGCGTGGCAGCCGCAGCGCAGCCGATGGCATGGCCAATCCTGAGATGCAACTCAACGTGATGAACGCGCGCGTCATCGGATTGATCGCCCCGGACAAAACCCGCTGGGCGTTGGCGGGTGATCAGTTGTTCGTGGACTTTGATCTGAGTGAAGCCAACGTCCCGCCCGGCACGCGACTCGCCATTGGTTCGGCGGTGATCGAGGTGACTGCGCCACCGCATCTCGGCTGCAAAAAGTTTTCCGCGCGCTTCGGTCCAGACGCAGTGAAGTTCGTCAACTCGCCGGAGGGAAAGCAGCTTCATCTGCGCGGCGTGAATGCGAAGGTGATCCAAGCTGGAGCTATCCGTGCTGGCGATGACGTGAGGAAAATCGGTTCGCCGCAAGCTTCATTGGAGTCGCGAATGTGAACCATGCGGGCAGTTGCATCTCCCGTCTTCTTCCCAATGGGCGCGGGTGCGGCGGTTCGGAAGAGGTGAAGGAGGTTCGCTTCCAAAGCAAAAGCCGCCCGATGTGGGCGGCTTTTTTGTTGGGATGAACGAAGATTCTCCCCCGGCCATCGGGTGGCGAGAGAGCGGAGGTCTAGTTGGAGCGGATGTAATCGTCTGCTTCCATGACACTGCTGTCATCAAATCGGCGGTTCGGTCCGGCGGAGCGGATGAGGATGTTGGCTTCTGAGAAGTAAATCTTGAGTGCCGTGCCCCACGGATCAACGTGTTCGCCCTTCTCATTCAACTCGTTTTTGCGCCCGACGAGGATGATGATGTTCTTGGAATTCTCACCTGACAGGGCTTTGGCGATCTCGGCGTTGCCACCTGTGGGGTAACTGCCTACGCGTTCTTTATACTTTTGGAGGCCCACAAAGAGGTTGTCCACGTCTTCGTTGAACTTGGTGGTGCGTGCGTTGGCGCGGAGTGTGGTCCAAGCCCTGGATGCCCAGAGCGCGCATACCACTACGGTGATCAAACCAATGCCGATAAGTATTTTTCTCATGCAGGGTCAGTTTAGCAGGGTGGATACCAACAAGAGGGAGCGTTCGACTTGATGGCGGCGGTTCAGCGGCGGATGGGAAAGGTTTTCCAATCCGGGCGATTGCAAAATGTCCCCGTCCTACTTTTCATCCAAGTTGTCACCCCTCCTCGCTATCTGTGTTGTCTGCGAGCCTGGCCTCGTCAAAGCACTGAATTCGTTTCAGGGGACGTGGGGCGGACTTTTTCAGCGAGTTCGCTGAATGTCAGAAAGACGCAGTTTTGCCTCCGGAGTTCGGCGAGGATCGCGGGCAATTGCTTGCGAGTCTCTACCCGCCATTCATGGAAGACGATGACCGATCCATCGGTCACATTGCGCGTGGCGTTTCGTTTGATGCCGTTTCCACTGAGTGAACTGTCGTAATCTTTGGAGTCAATGACATTGGTGAGTGAAAAGATTTCAATTCCCGCCTTGGCTGCCAGCGCAGGCATCCGCACATCCGTTTCCAGAAAGGGTGGCCAATACCACTTGGGTAGGTAACCCGTCGTCGCGATGATCAATTTCTGTCCACCTACAATTTCATTTTCCAGCTCGGCGTCGGTCAAACCGTTTGGCCGGCAATGCGTGCAGGAATGGTTTGCGATCTCATGTCCGCTCGCGATGACCGCCTTGGCCGTGCTTTCATATCGGTGGACATTTGATGCCACAAACGAAAACGTCGCCCGAACTTTTTCTTTGGCGAGCAACTCCAACAGGATCGGGGCGTGGTTCGGAAAAGGCCCGTCATCAAACACCAAGGCGACATGCTTCGGGGTCGGGCTGACCGCAGACTCGTCCGTGAGTTCAAACCCAAAGCTGATCAACACGAGCAAAAGCGACATCAGCACTGTCCAGTAAAAGAATTTTGTTCTCACGATCAAGGGTTACTTTTTTGTCGAGACATCGTAACGCGAGATTGGAATTGTTCAAACACGAGTTGTTCACAATTTCCCCACAAGCGCAGCGGGCACAGTTCAAGGCTAAATCAAAACTTGGAACTCAGTTTCGCGAACTCTAGTTTGTGGCGTGTTTCGTCCCTGCATTGATCTTCGCGATGGCAAGGTTGTCCAGATTGTCGGCGGCACGCTGGGTGACAACCCGGCTGCTGTGCGCACCAACTTTGTCTCCGAACGCCCCGCCGCGTGGTTCGCTGAACTCTACAAACGCGACCATCTCACCGGCGGCCACGTCATCATGCTCGGTGCTGGAAATGAAACTTCGGCTCGCGAGGCGTTGGCTGCGTATCCTGGCGGATTGCAGATCGGCGGCGGTGTGAATGCGTCCAATGCTCGCGGCTGGCTGGATGCAGGCGCGTCACACGTCATCGTCACGAGCTGGGTCTTCCGCGAAGGGCGCGTGGATGAACAACGGCTGAATGAACTGGTCAAGCTCGTGGGGCGCGAGCGGCTCGTGTTGGATTTGAGTTGCCGTAAGCGTGACGGAAATTACTTCGTGGTGACAGATCGCTGGCAGAAGTTCACCGACGTGATCCTCTCGGCGGCGACGTTGAAAAAGTTTTCAGACTCATGCGCAGAGTTTTTGATCCATGCCGTGGATGTCGAAGGGTTGTGTCGCGGCATTGATGGTGAACTGGTGGAGAAACTGGCCGCGTGGTCGCCGATCCCTGCGACTTATGCTGGGGGCGCGAACTCGCTCGCCGATCTTGAAACCGTCCGGCGACTGAGTCAGGGCAGGGTGGGGCTGACCATTGGTTCTGCGCTGGACATTTTCGGCGGCAAAGGCGTGCGTTACGAGGAGGCGGTGAAATTCAATCGTGACCATGGTTAAGAAGTGACGTTCGCGGAAAATGGTTTTGACTTAGATGGCGCGTCGCCGCTAAGGTTTAATCGGTTTTGGTTGGGGTCGTAGCTCAGTTGGTAGAGCACCACAATGGCATTGTGGGGGTCATCGGTTCGAACCCGTTCGGCTCCACCATCCAAAACAAAAAGCCTGCAACTCTGTTTGCAGGCTTTTTTGTTGGCTCAAACCGAGTGCTTGGTTTCCGCTGCCGCTGCGGCTTAAACCTCGTCCGACGATGCCATACACCAATCCAAACCGCTCCCGCATGGGCACTACGTTGGCGTTGGTTCTGTGCGCCATGTTGCCGCCGTGAAACTGTTCATCACGGACGCCTTAATGCCGGTGATGGACGGAGCGCAAGCCATCGCCGAGTTGTGTGTGATCAATGCCAAGCTGCCGGTGATTATTTCGGAGTTTGGGTTTAGCCAACGTCAGGTTGGGGATTCGCGTCCGGTATGAGACATCTTCTTTACTCGCGACGTGCTTCATTTATTCTCGCAGCACTTTTCCAAACATTATGGCACGCGAACCAATTGAAATGTTGATCGAATCGGTGACCACTGAGTTGCCGGATACCAAGACGCTTCGGCTCAAGTGGCCGGACGGTCACAACCCTGAATTTCTCACCGGGCAATTCATCACGGTGTATTGGCCGGACACGCCCGGCTACAAACGCGCTTACTCGCTTTCGTCCTGCGCGTTGGATCGCGGCGCGTATGAGGTGACGGTGAAGCGCGATGGCAAGATGGGCACGCGTGTGGTGGATTGGGCGAAGGCTGGCGACAAGATGTTCGTGCTGCCGCCTGCGGGGAAATTCTTGCCGGACTTCGCGCCGGGCAAACAACTCATCTGCATCGCGGGCGGTTCAGGCGTGACGCCGTTCCGGGGATTTGTGCGCGAGGCCACGCGGCGCGAACTCGACACGAAGATCACCGTGCTTTACAGCGTTCGCACCACGAACGACATCATCTTCAACGAGGAGTTCCGCAATCTGGCGGCGGAGAATCCGAACTTTAATTTTTTCGTCACCTGCACGCGTCTGAGCGAGCAAGACCCGTGGACTGGTCGTCGAGGTCGTATCTCGCCGGAGTGGTTGAAGGAGCAAATCCATGATCTGCCGAACACGGTGTTCTACGCGTGCGGCCCGAATCCGCTGGTGGAATTTGCCGAGGAACTTGTGCTGCACGGGTTGAACGTGCCCAAGGCGCAGATGAAGACGGAGAAGTGGGGATGAATCAGGAATGCGGATAGAACCCCTGTCCAGCATTCGTGAATCCTAAGATAAGGTTTGTGGTGGTCAATGTGAGGCTTGTCTGAGGCGGCTGCGGCAATTTCTTTTCATCTCGCTTCACGCGTTGGTTTCTGATTCCATCCGCACTGCCCGGATTGTCCGGGCGCAACTGTTTACAAAAATTATGGACTCTTTACCTACTGTCATGCTCAAACCCGGCGATGCTGATCGCGTTGTCGCGGGTCACCCTTGGATATATCACGGCTCAATCCTCCGCATGTCCGCTCAGGCTGGCGATGGCGAACT
>JANNAO010000535.1:0-24757 GCA_031384405.1 Verrucomicrobiota bacterium
TCCGTCAACAAGGAAGGCGCGGTCACCGCTGCCGACATCCAGACCAACCAGAACATCGAACTCGTCAATCCCGATCAGCACATCTGCACGCTGGACAAGAAGCGCAAGTTTGAGATGGAACTGACCGTCAAGATCGGTCGCGGTTTCCTCACGGGTGAAGAGAACAAGAAATCCGGTCAAGCCATTGGCGTGATTGCGATTGATTCCATCTTTTCGCCTGTCACCCGCGTTCGTTACGCTGTGGAAGCGTCACGCGTTGGTAACCGCACGGACTATGATCGTCTTGTCGTCGAAATGTGGACGGACGGACGCATCACGCCCGACGACGCGCTCACCCAGGCTTCTGCGATTCTCGCGCATCACCTCGACGTGTTTGTCGGTTACGACAAGAACGCGGTTGAGTTTGAGGAAACGGTGGACAAGCAGGACGACGAGAAGATGAAGCTCAAGAAGCTTCTCAACATGAGCGTCAACGAGATCGAGTTGAGCGTCCGCGCCGCGAACTGCTTGAACAACGCGAACATCACCAGCGTCGGTCAGCTCGCACAGAAGAGCGAATCTGAGATGCTCAAGTATCGCAACTTCGGTAAGAAGTCGCTGAACGAGATCAAGGATAAGTTGACCCAGTTGGGCCTTGCGCTCGGAATGACTTTTGAACCCGGTCTGATTGACGGACCGAAAGAAGAGACAACCGCGCAGTAAACCGCGCAGAAATTTATGCGACATCTTAAAAGAACAGCCAAGTTGGGACGCACGTTTGAGCATCGGAACGCGATGCTTGCCAACATGGTTTGCAGCCTCATCAAGCACAAGCGCATCACCACCACGCTCGCCAAGGCCAAGGCCGCGCGCTCCGTGGCGGAGAAGATCGTCAGCCTCGGCAAGAAAGGCACGCTGCACGCGCGCCGTCTCGCCTCTGCCAAGCTTCGCACCCACGGTCCGACGGTTCAATTGACCAAAGCTGAGAAGACGAAGTGGCGCACGCAGGAAGACGTGATCCGTATCTTGTTCGAGGACATCGCGCCTGCGTTCAAGGGACGTGCCGGTGGTTACACTCGCATCATCCAGCTTGAACAACGCCCCGGTGATGCCGCCAACAAAGCCATCCTCGAATGGGTGGACGAAGTCGTGACCGCTGCTCCTGCTCCAGAAGCCAAGGCGGAAGACAAAGCCGCAGCCAAAAAATAATTCCGGCTCAAAACATTTCAACCCGCTCGCAAGAGCGGGTTTTTTGTTGGGTTCGGTCGGAGTTGTCGCTCCAGTTTTGGCCGCGACTTCGTAAGAGTGTGGAACGTGCGGTGTCCGCTTAGATTTGTGTGTGGGTGGGGTTGATTCCGAAATCAATCCAAACGTGGAGCTGCGGTGCTTTCGCGGATCACAAGTTCGGCAGGGAGACGACGATTTTCCACGCGGTCGCCCTTGATGAGTTGCGTCATCATCTCGACAGCAGCAATGCCGATGCGGTATTTCGGCTGGCGAATCGTCGTGAGCGGAACGCGGAAATGTTCGGACACAAGAATGTTTCCAAAACCGACGAGCGAAATGTCCTTCGGAATCTTGATGCCTTGCTTCAACAGAGTCTCACCGCAACCGATGGCGATGAGATCGTTCGCAGTTTGAATCGCCGTGGCGTCGCACTTTTCGTTGGCGAACTGGAGTGCTGCATTCGCGCCGTCTTCAATGGTGCTGCCTGCGTGGAAAACCAATTTGTCGTCCACATCAAGTCCCGCCTCGCTGTGCGCGCGGCGAAATCCTTCGTAACGTTCCTGCGCCCAGATCGCGGGCAACGGGCCGGTGAAGTAGGCGATGCGTTTGTGGCCGAGTTCGAGCAGGTGACGCGTGGCGGCGTAGCTTGCGTTGACCTCTTCTGGTTGCACGCTCGCGAATTGACTGCAAAACGCAGCCGGCGAGCCGAGCAACACGACGGGTGTCTCGCTCGCTTGCAACTCTCGATAGATACGCGCGTCGTTGCCCATGCGATACACGGGCGAAACAAAAATTCCATCCACACGGCGCGCGAGCAGGCGGCGAATACAGACCTCCTCGCGCTCAATCATGTTGTGCGTGTGACACAACAACAGATCATAACCGAGCGTGTGTGCCTGTTCTTCGATGGCAAAAAGCATCCGTGCGAAGACGGGATTCGTGGTGGTGGGGATGAGGAGGCCGAAAAGTTTGGTCGAACCATTTCGCAGACTTTGCGCGCCGGGATCGGGCATGTAACCCATCTCCTTGGCGGCGGCTTTGATGCGGGCGCGCGTGGCGGCTGCGACGTCGAGTTGATCGTCGCGCAAGGCTTTGGAAACCGTCATCACGGAAACCCCGACGCGTTCGGCGATGTCAATCAAGCGGACCATGTCAGTTTGCTTTCAGGCAATTCAGAGATACGCGCCGCGCCATTGGAGTTTGCGGCGTAATGCCTCGAAGAAAGAACTGTCCGCCAAGTGCATCAGCCGCACGGAATGTTTGCTCCGACGCACGGTGACGACATCACCCGGTACAAGTTCACTGATGATCTCGCCGTCCGCGCTGAGGATCGTCGCGGTGCGTTGGCTCACAGGTTTGATGTGGATGGTGGCGTTCAACGGAACGATGAGTGAACGGTTCGACAGCGTGTGCGGACAAATCGGCGTGAGCGCGAAGACATCCGCCGTCGGCAGAACGACTGCGCCTCCCGCTGCGAGCGAGTAAGCGGTCGAGCCTGTCGGCGAACTCACGATCAATCCGTCGCAACGATAGCGCGTGAGCGGATCGCCGTTCACGTCCACCTCCAGATCAATGAGTCGGGCGACTTCGCCGCGTCCGACGACGATGTCGTTGAGGGCGAGCTTGCGGATTTGTTTTGAGCCGACGCGAGTGGTGGCTTCGATTAGGGCGCGTCGCTCGAACTTGAAACCGCCTTGCCAGATGAGTTTGAGTGCGCGTTCCAATTGATCCGATGGAACAGCCGTGAGAAAACCCAGCCCACCGATGTTGACGCCGAGCAGGGGAGTGTTGACGCCAGCGATGTCGCGGGCGACGCGAAGCATCGTGCCGTCGCCGCCGAAGACGATGAGCAAATCAACCGAGCGCGCGAGTGAGATGGGATCAGCGCATGTGGTGGCGTTGATCTTGGCGAGTTGCGCGGTGACGGGTTCGGTGAAAAGTTTTCTACCCGTGGCGCGAATGAGTTTGGCGGCGCGCTCGACGGAGCGGCCGCAGGTGGCTTTGTCGGGATTCCCGATGAGTCCGACGCGTTGGATTTTGTCAGCCGTGTTTTTCAATCAGCACCAGAAATTCTTTGTTGCCTGCCGGTCCGAGCAGTGGCGATTCGGTGACACCGCGCCACTGGATCGTCTTGTCCTGTCCTGCGAATTCTTCAAGTTCCCGGATCACTCGCTCGTGGATTGCCGTATCCGTGATGACTCCCGCGCCGCGATCCACTTCCGCCTTGCCCGCTTCAAACTGTGGTTTGATGAGCGCGACGATTTTACCGTTGGCGCGCAACAAAGCAACGGCGGGGGGAAGAATTTTGCGCAGCGAGATGAACGAGCAATCAATCACCACGAGATCAGCGGGTGAGAACGGCTGCGGCATCTGTTCCGGCGTGAGGTGGCGGGCGTTGGTTTTTTCCATCACCATCACGCGTTTGTCCTGGCGGAGTTTCCATGCGAGTTGGCCGTGGCCGACATCCACGGCATAAATCGTTTTTGCGCCGGCTTGCAGCAAACAATCGGTGAATCCGCCGGTGGACGCGCCGAGATCAATGGCGATCAAGTCCGCAGCGTTGAGTTGAAAGTGTTGGAGTGCGTGTTCGAGTTTATGTCCGCCGCGACTGACGAATTTTTCCGGCGTGGCGAGAGCGAGTTGATCGGAATCTTTGACGGAGTCGCTGGGTTTGCGAGCGGGTTGGCCGTTGATGAGGACTTGCGCGGCCATGACCGCGCGCTTGGCCTTCTCACGGCTTTCGCAGATTCCCCGATCCACCAACGCTTGATCCACACGAGTCACGCGCGGAGCGTAACAAGTAGGGTTTTAGAAATCACGCGCCCATTCTCAAAGACGGCGTGTGAGTGGTGTGATTGAAGGCGGGTGAGGACGCGAACGCTGTGGAGCGGTTTAAGAATGATAATTGCACTCGGCTTTTACCACTCTGCCATTCTAAAAAGTATCGCTATTCGTTAGCCTTGGCTGATGGCAGTATGTGTGCTTGGTTTATGGTGATGTATCGGTTTGTGCCTAGTTTTATCCTGAGAGTCTTAGTGGTCGTGGCGTGTTGTGTGGTGGTAACTACTTCCAACGCGGCACTCTTGTTGTATGAGCCATTCAACTACGCCGATGGCCCGCTCGTGACGGTGAGCGGTGGCGCGTGGGCGACGCACAGTGGTACGAGTGGGCAAATCGGTGTGATATCTGGACGCGCGGATTTGCGCGTGCCGGATACGGAGGACGTGAATGCGCTCGTGTTGGGGCAACCTTACCCGGCGGCGAGCGGCGCGGTTTTATATGCCAGCTTCACGGTGAACTTCTCTGGGCTGCCTTCTGCGGTCGGACAGTTCTTTGCACATTTCAAGAATTCAACGACCAGTAATTTTCGGGCGCGGATCTTTGCTCTTACCAGCGGTGCGGGTGTGGGACAGTTTCGCATCGGCATCGCCAACACGGCCACGAGTGCTACAGCCACGAACGCTGCGAACCTCCACCTGAACACGGATTATCGCGTTTATGTCCGTTACGGGGTCAGTAATGTGACTACCACCTTGTGGGTGGATCCGGTGAATGAATCTTCACCTTCAGTCACGGCCACGGATGGTTCCGGCGCGCAGCCGATTACTTCCTTCGCATTACGCCAGGACACTGGCATCGGATCAATCGCGTTGGATGATTTGCGCGTCGGGACATCGTTTGCGGATGTTTATGCCGGGCCGAGCATCATTGCGCCGATCATTTCGTTGCAGCCATCGAACACGTTGGCGGTGGAAGGCGGCGTGGCGACGTTCACGGCGGCGGCGACAGGCACTGCGCCCTTGGGTTATCAATGGAAGTTCAACGGCAATCCCATCTCCGGCGCGACCAACACCACGCTCATGTTGTTCAATTTGACGACCAACGCTGCTGGACTCTACAGCCTCACTGTCGCGAATGCGGCTGGCTCGACGAATAGTGTGGCGGCGATGCTCACAGTGATTCAACCCAACGCCAGCGGCACGTTGACGCTGGTTCACTACAACGTGAAGGGGAATTTTGCCACCAACTGGAGCACTAATTCACCGCAAGTGCAGGCTATCGCGCGGCAGTTGAGACATCTTGATCCCGACATCATCGCGCTCAACGAAATCCCCAACGGCTTTCAGTACGAGATGACCAATTGGATGACCGCGTTCTTTCCCGCCTATCAACTCGCGGTGAGTCCCGGCGGTGACAACGCGCTTCGCAGCGGCGTCATTAGCCGATTCCCGATCACGCGCTCGCAATCGTGGCTGGAGAACGCAAGCCTCACGAACTACGGATACGACGGCACTTACACGCGGGATTTGTTCGAGGCGCAAATCACCGTGCCCGGGGCGACCGAGCCGTTACACGTCTTCACCACCCATCTGAAATCAGCGGCGGATGTGGACGCCCAGCAACGCCGCGCCGCCGAGTGTAGTGCCATTTCAAATCACTTTGTCACGGTGTTCATTCCCACCAATGGCTACCGACCTTATCTGCTCACCGGCGATCTGAACGAAGACATCGCCATTCCCATGAGCCAGAACTTGCAGGCGATCCAGCGCCTCACCAACGCCACCGGACTCAAGCTCACCACGCCGTTGAATCCGTTCACTCTCGCGAATTTCACCCACTCGATCCAGGGAAGTATGGATGCGCGATTCGATTACGTGATGCCTAGTGGTTTGCTCTCCTCGAACATCGCGAACAGTCAGATATTCCGCACCGATCTGCTGCCGCCGCCGTTGCCCTCGAATCTCAACAGTAACGACGACATCGTGGCGTCCGATCATCTGCCTGTGGTGATGGTGTTCAACTATCCCGACCCGCTGTTGCTGACGAGTCTGAGTATGAGCAATCAAACGGTGACCCTGACGTGGCCTGCTCTGATCGGTAGAAAGTTCTCCGTGCTCTCCAGCACGAATCTCACGACGTGGACGGTGACGGCGTCTAACCTCGTTTCGCTCGCGCCGCAAGTGACGTGGAATACCACTGCGAGTGCTGACGCAAAATACTTCCGTGTCATGCGGACGCACTGACGCAGGTGTGTCGGGTTTGAACTCCAACTGAGGCGTCAGAATCTAAGCCGTTCTATTCTCATGACCAGAAGTCGTTAGACTTCATCGGCACGAATAAGACTTACCGCGTATTCGATGCGTAGAGGCGCGATTGAACTTCCAGATAGCTGTGGAGGAACATGCGGTTGTCCGTGACGGCTTTCTCGATGAGTTGCTTGACGAGGAAGAGTTCGGTGCTGCTGATGACGGCGTTGACGCTCTGTTGGATGGCTTGCAGCGGTGTGAACGTCTGGAAAGATTCGCCGATGAGGATCGTCGTGGCGTGACGACGTTGGTTCATGGGCATTTTCTGGAGTGCCTGCAAGGTGAGGTTCTCCTCGAGGTTGTTTGCCGCAAAGCGTTCTTCGAGGATGACGACTTGATAGTGAACCTGTGCGAAGCGGACCAGAAAATCGCTGTGCGTGGCGGCGGTGTGGACTTTGTAGCCGAGTTCCTGAAGCGCAGTCTTGATCTCTTCGAGCCACTCCGGCGTGGAGAAAGCGAGCAAGGCAGGTTTGTCTGTGGCCGCGAGGAAGTCGAATTGCTGGCTCATATTATTTCAGTTTGACGGTGACAGTCGGGGTAGCGTGACCACTTGCATCTCCTTTGGTGCTGGCTTCAATGATCCCCTTCATGCGGAGCGAGCCGACGTTGCTGGTCATTTCGCCGCGCGCCTTGCGCATGTTATCAATGCCGCGTGTGACGACGCCGCGCTTAGAGCAGAAGAGCAGGGCGGTTTCTTCGGTGATCTTGCCATCTTGATAGGCTTCGAGTGCAGCTTGATCAAATGTCTTCCATCCGAATGCGTAGCTGGCCTCGATGATTTCGTAAAAGGTCTTTCCTTCGCTTTCGCCCAGGCGGACGGTTTCCTGGATGCGCAGATTCGACCCCATGATCTCCAACAGCGGTTGGCGACCACCGCCAACTTTGGGAACGAGACGTTGACTGACAATCCAGCGCAATGAATCCGCAAGACGCGCGCGTATCTGCTCTTGTTCCTCCGGGTCGAACATGCCGAGGATACGGTTGATTGTCTGGCCCGCGTCAATTGTGTGGAGCGTGCTCAACACGAGATGGCCAGTTTCCGCCGCGCTGAGTGCGATGGCGACGGTTTCGCGGTCGCGCATTTCACCGACAAGAATAATTTTGGGCGCTTGACGCAACGCAGCGCGGAGACCGCCTGCGAAGTTGTCGAAGTCCGTGCCTTGCTCGCGTTGATTGAACGTGGCGCGCACGTTCGGATAAACGAATTCCACGGGGTCTTCGAGCGTGACGATGTGGACAGCTTTGGTGAGGTTGACCTCGTTGAGAATGGCGGCCAGCGTGGTGGATTTGCCTGAACCTGTCGCACCGGTGACTAGCACCAAACCTGTTTTCTCCTTCGGAATGTGCGTGAGAATTTCAGGATGCTTGAGTGTCGCAAGCGTCGGAATCTGCGTGTTAAGTTTGCGGCAGACGATGGAGTAATGGCCGCGTTGGGCGAAGACGTTGACGCGGAAGCGGGCGCGGTCGCCGAGCTGATACGAGGTGTCGCACGAGCCTTTGCGCATCAAATCCTGGAGATGCCATTGGTTCTCGCCGACGAGATTGAGCGCGATGGCTTCTGTGTGATACGGCGTGAGCTTATCAATCGGAGGATCAAGCGTGACGGGCTTGAGTTCGCCGTAGGCTTCGACCTGAAGCGGACGATCAACGGTGAACAAAAGGTCCGACACCTCTGGCTGGGAATCCAGCATGGTGTTCAGGATGTGATCCAATTCCGGGCGTCGCATCATAAATTGATAATCTTAAAGCGATTCGTCGTCTTCGGGCGGGTGGGCGAGGAATCCGCGGAACTTGCGCTTCTCGAGACATTTTTCGTAAGCCTCTTCGGGCGAGATGCGCTTCATGCGGAGATGTTCCATGATTGCGTCGTCGAGCGGTTGGTTACCTGCCTTCTTGCCGACTTGAATCATGCCTGGAATCTGGTGCGTCTTGGCTTCGCGCACGAGGTTCGCGATGGCGGTGTTGAACACGAGGATTTCCAGCGCAGCCACACGGCCTTTCTTATCAATGCGCTTGAAAAGATTTTGCGCGACGATGCCTTTGAGTGATTCGGAAAGTGTCGCGCGAATCTTGTTCTGCTGATCAGCAGGGAAAACGTCAATGATACGATCCACGGTCTTGGCGGCACTGGGCGTGTGGAGCGTGCCGAACACCAAGTGACCTGTGTTGGCAGCCATGATCGCGAGTTCGATGGTTTCGAGATCGCGCAACTCACCGATGAGAACGATGTCCGGGTCTTCGCGCAACGCGCCTTTCAAACCGGAAGCGAAACCCTTCGTGTGCATCCCGACTTCGCGCTGGTTGATGAGGCAGTTTTTGCTCTCGTGAACAAATTCGATGGGGTCTTCCATCGTGATTACGTGATCGCGACGATTCTTGTTCGCGTAATCAATCATCGCCGCCAGCGTCGTGGATTTACCAGAGCCAGTCGGGCCGGTGACGACAACTAGGCCTTTGTGAAGCATGGCGAACTTTTTCAGCACGGGCGGAAGCGGGGCATCCAGCTTTTCAAAGTCTTCAAACGACAGAACGCGACTCGGAATCTGGCGGAATACGGCTGCGACACCATTTTTCTGGTTGAAGAAATTGGCGCGGAAGCGAGAGATGTTCGGGATTTCGTAACCGAAGTCCACGTCGCCGGTTTCTTCAAAGACTTTGATCTTGTACTCAGGCGCGATCTCATAGATCATGGACTTGAGCGTGTCGCTATCGAGGGGCGGATGCTCCACGCGGTGGAGTTCGCCATTGATGCGCAACATGGGGTTATTGCCTGCCGAGAGATGCAAGTCGGAGGCTTTTTGTTCAAACATCAGGTTGAAAAAGGCGTCTATTTTAGCCATATAATCTTTACGATTGTGACGTTGTTTAGCTAAATCCGCACCACACCCCGGGGGAAACCCAGAAATGAGTGAATTGGACGATATATTTAAGACGGAGATAGCTGTGCGAGGGGCGATACCGTTCGCGCGGTTCATGGAACTCGCGTTGTATTGTCCCGATTATGGATATTACGAGCGGGAAAGTGTGACGATTGGGCGGCGTGGGGATTTTTATACGAGCGTGAGTGTGGGGTCGTTGTTCGGCGAGTTGCTGGCGTTTAAGTTTGCGGAGTGGTTGGTGAAAATTACGGGTGAGCGGGTCGAGCTTGTTGAAGCGGGGGCACACGACGGGAAACTGGCGTTGGATATTTTGCGATGGCTTGAGAAGTTTCGCCCGGAGACTTTTTGCAGATTGGATTATCGCATCCTTGAACCTTCCGCGCGGAGGCGTGGTTGGCAGAAGGAAACGCTTGGCGAGTTTGGCGACAAGGTTTGCTGGATGGAGTCGGGATCGCTGTCGCGGGCGGTTAAGGTCGCTGGAGTCATCTTTGCCAACGAACTGTTGGATGCCATGCCGGTGCATCGGATGGGGTGGGATGCGACAAAGCGTGAGTGGTTCGAATGGGGAGTGGCCGTGAAATCCGGCCGATTTGATTGGGTGAAGATGCAACGTTCTAAAGAATTAAAGAAGCTAGATTCGTTGCCATCGGAGTTGCTGGCTGTTTTGCCCGATGGATTCACAACGGAAATTTGTCCAGCAGCGGAGAATTGGTGGAGCTGCGCGGCACAGTCTTTGAAGGCGGGAAAGCTGATGACGTTGGATTACGGCACGAATAACGAAGCGGGGCTTTCGCCAATCCATCCGAATGGAACTGTCCGCGCCTTCCACCGTCACAAATTCTGCGATGACATCCTGGTAAACGCCGGGGAACAAGACATCACCGCGAACGTGGATTTCCAAACGATCCAACAATGTGGCGAAGCCGTGGGGTTACGAACGGAAGCATTCCGCAGCCAGTCTCAATTTCTCACTGGCATCGCAAGTCGCTTGGCGGCTGACAGTCGCCAATCTGGCGAATGGTCGCCGAAAAAGAGTCGCGAACTTCAGACGCTGATCCATCCAGAATTGCTGGGCCGGGCCTTTAGCGTGCTGGTGCAAAGCCGTTGAAGCCCGACGTCACACCAAACTGGCATGTGATTTACCTGGCTGGAGAATAAAATTTCCTGTCCGCGCCGCGTGTTTGAGGATCATGCCGCCGTTACCAGCTTGCTCAACGTGCTCGTGTCGGAGAAATACGCCTTGGTCTTTGCCACGGCGTTCTCGACTGTCAGTCCATACTTGCGGCGCAATTCGTCCTGACTCGTCGCGTGTTCGATGAATTGATCCGGCCAGCCGATGCGCACAACGGGCGTGGTGATGTTCTTGTCGCCGAACAATTCCAACACCGCAGAACCATAGCCGCCCATCAACGCGTGATCTTCCAGCGTGACGATCACATCCGCCGTGCGGCCAAACGCCTCATGCGTGGCGGCGTCAATGGGCTTGGTGAATCGCGGGTTGATGACGGCGACATCGTAATCATCTCCGATGAGCTGCACCGCCGCCCGGCGCGCGATGGGATTCATGTTGCCCAAACCGAACAGGGCAACCTTGCGTTTGCCGTTGTTGGCGAAGTTGTGTTGCACCTCGGCTTTGCCAACTTCGATCTGCGCGGGTTGATCCTTCACGGGCACGCCTTCGCCTGCGCCGCGTGGATAACGGATGAAGGTGGGATGATTTTGCAACGTGGCGGTGAACAGCATGTCCGCCAATTCGTCCTCATCCTTCGGTGCCATGGCGATGACGTTCGGCAAACAACGCAGATAGGAGATGTCGAACAACCCGTGATGCGTCGGGCCGTCGTTGGCGGAAAGCCCGGAACGATCCATGCAGAAGATCACCGGTAAATCCTGGAGACAAACGTCGTGATGGATGCAGTCGTAGGCGCGTTGCAGAAACGTGGAGTAGATCGCAACGACCGGATGATAACCCATCGTCGCCATGCCAGCGGCGAAAATAACTCCGTGTTCCTCCGCGATGCCTACATCTATGTAACGCTCCGGCATCGCCTTTTCCAAATGCTTCAATCCCGTGCCACTCGGCATCGCAGCCGTGATGCCCACGATGTTGGCGTTGTTCTTGCAAAGTTTCACCATCGTCTGACCGAATACGTCCTGATAATTCGGCGGCGTGCCTGGCTTGGTCGCGGGAGTCTCGCCGGTCTTCGCGTCGTAAGAACCGAGGCCGTGAAATTTTTCCGGCGACTTGAGCGCGGCTTCGTAGCCCTTGCCTTTGCGCGTCAGGATGTGGATGACGATGGGATGATCGCACGTCTTGGCAAACTCCAGAGTGCTGATCAACAGCGGCAGATCATGGCCATCAATCGGGCCGAGATAACGCACGCCCATCTCCTCGAACAAAATCGCGCTGCCGTGACCGCCGCGACCTTCCGCCTCGGTGGAATGGGCGTTCTTGCGCAAGCTGACTTCTGCCAGCGCGCCTTTGAAACCTTCCTCCGCCTTGTGCGCCAGCTTCAATGCCAGATCGCCCTTCGGCAGTTTGCGAAGGAAGTTTTGGAAGTCGCGCGAAAGTTTATTGTAAGACGGATTGCGGATGAGCTTGTTGAGATAACCGTTAATCGCGCCGACATTTTCCGCGATGCTCCACTCGTTGTCGTTCAGGATGCCGATGAACTTCCGGGTCGTGTGCGAGATGTTGTTCAACGCCTCGAACGAAATGCCGTTCGTCAACGCCGCATCGCCGAAAATGCAGACCACGTTTTCATCCGTGCCGCGCTTGTCCCGCGCCGCCGCCATGCCGAGTGCCGCAGACAACGCCGTGCCCGCGTGACCCGCGCCGAAACAATCATGCTCGCTCTCCGTGCGCAGCGCGAAGCCGTTCAAGCCGTCCGTCTGGCGGATCGTGTGAAAGCGATCTCGCCGACCCGTGAGGATTTTGTGGACATAAACCTGATGGCTCACGTCCCAGACGAACTTGTCTTTCGGCGTGCTGAAAACGGAGTGCAACGCGAGGGTCAATTCCACCACACCGAGATTCGGCCCCAGATGACCGCCCGCCTTGGCGAGACCCGTGATGAGTTCCTGTCGGATTTCTCCGGCAAGGATTTCGAGTTGCGGCAGTGTGAGTTTCTTCACGTGTGCCGGGCCATCCACCATGTCCAAATATCTGCTCATGTTTTTTGCGACTAACTTGCTGACTGAAATCAATCCTCGTCCAACGCCAGCGGTTTCAATTTAAGTTCGCCCGACGCTGACTTCTCCAACTGCTGAATCCGCAGTTCCGCCTCGCCCAGTTTCTCCTGGCAAACCTTCGCCAGTTTGACCCCTTCCTCGTACTTCGCGATCAAACTTTCCAGCGGTAATTCACCCGACTCCATCGCTTCGACGACGGATTCGAGATTCTTCAACGCGTCTTCAAAAGGCATTGCGGCTTTCGACGACGGGGCGGATTGGGTGCTTTTGGTTGGAGTCGGCACGGGTAAGATTCTAGGGAAAACCCAAGCCCAGTCCAGTTCGGAGTCAGGGCAGGGGACTGATGAAGGGTGATCAACACGCAGTGCGGCGCGTGTCATGCCGCTCACCGGTTGCACCCATTCAACTCATCTGCTGAAGGCTTCCGCCTTTCACTTCCCACCGCTGCAAATCCCGGCTCAGTTCGCGCGGCCAATTTTCTTCCGTGCAAGTCATGAATACCTGGCCGCTGGTTTCACGCGCGCGTTCGAGCAGCGGCAGTAATCCACTGCGACGTTTTACATCCAGTTCGCCCATCACATCGTCAATCAACAGCACTGGCGCACTGCCGTGGATGCCCGTGAGATATTCGGCCTGCGCCATCTTCAGCGCGATGGCGAGCGTTCGCTTTTGACCTTCGCTACCGAACTGCGCGGCGGACTTCTCGTTGAGCAGGAGTTGCAGGTCGTCGCGATGCGGGCCAATCAGTGTGGCGCGAAAGCGACGTTCACGGTCGCGCACCTGCGCCAACTCGACGGCAAAATCAGTCTTCACGCTCGGCTCGTAGGCCATGCGGAGTTCCTCGGCATCATTCGAGATGCGGCGATATGCGAGGCGCGCGAGTGGCGAAAGTTTTGGGATCAATTCACGGCGGTGCTTGATGATGTCGTTGCCAAGCTTCACGAGTTCATCGGAGAAACTGTCGAGCAAGCGTGGGTCTGGTGAGAATTGTTTGAGCAACGCGTTGCGCGAGCGGACGGCGTGCATGTAACGCTGGAGCAACGCGAGATAGCCGGGCTGCGTTTGCGAGAGCAACAGATCCAGAAAGCGACGGCGCGTGCGGCCTGTGCCTTTGATGAGTTGCAAATCTTCCGTGCAAAAAACCACCGTGCGCAATGTGCCGAGATAATCACCGAGTTTCTTCACCGGACGCGCGTCGAGTGTGAGATTCCGTTCGCGTGCGGACCAAAACATTTTAATCTCTCTCTCGCTCTGCCCGATGATTTTGCCGCCGACGAAGTAGCCGCGTTGACCGTGGCGGATCATCTGCGCGCTGCCGACGCCGCGAAAGGAGCGCAACGTCGCCATCAGATAGATCGCTTCGAGGATGTTGGTTTTGCCCTGCGCGTTATCCCCAAGCAGGACGTGGAATCCGGGCGCGAAGCTGGCGTCCAACCGCTGGTAATTGCGGAAGTCGCGGAGTCGGAGTTGCGCCAGATGCACGGGGGAAGGATGCGGGGTGAGCGGGAAGCCTGCGAGAAATTTTCGCTGGAAACGTGGTGCGTGGTGCAGTTTTTTCCGTCGCCAAAAGTCTGGTGCTTGCTAGGCTGCTGAACGTCTTGGTTAGCGAATGTCACTCCTCGAAGTTCAAAACCTGAAAGTCCATTTCCCGGTCAAACGCGGGATGTTCAGTCGTGCGCAGCAATTCGTTCAAGCGGTGGACGACGTGAGCTTCAGCATCGCTCCGGGTGAAACGCTCGGTCTGGTCGGTGAAAGCGGTTGCGGCAAGACGACGTTGGGTCGCGCCATCGTAAGACTGGTTGAGCCAACGGCGGGGCGCGTTTTATTCGAGGGTGAGGACATTGCAACGATGAGCAGCGGCGAGCTGCGGGCGCGACGGCGGAAGTTTCAGATGATTTTTCAGGACCCGTTCGGTTCGTTGAATCCGCGCATGACGGTGGAGGACATCATCGGCGAGGCGTTGGATATTCACGGACTGGCGGATGGCGCGACGGCAAGGCGTGCGCGGATCGCGGATTTGTTGAAGGCGGTGGGGTTGGACACAGCTTACTCGCAACGCTACCCGCATGAGTTCAGTGGCGGACAGCGGCAACGCATCGGTATTGCCCGCGCGCTGGCGGTGGAGCCGAAGCTGATCGTGTGTGACGAACCGGTGAGTGCGCTGGATGTTTCCGTGCAGGCGCAGATCATCAACCTGCTCCAGGATTTGCAGCAGCAACACGGTATCGCTTACCTCTTCATCGCCCACGATCTCGCCGTGGTGGAGCACATCAGCCGTCGCGTCATGGTGATGTATCTGGGCAAAGTGGTGGAACTGGCCGAGGCGAAAGAAATCATCCGCGCGCCAAAGCATCCTTACACGCAAGCGTTGATCTCGGCTGTGCCGGAGGTTGATCCCGCATCGAAACGGAAACGTATCGTGTTGCCGGGTGATGTTCCGTCGCCAATCAAGCCACCGAGCGGGTGTCGGTTTCATCCGCGCTGTCCGATTGCAGAGAAGTCGAAGTGTGAGACGGAATCGCCAGAGTTGCGGGAGCTTTCCACGAACCATCACGCCGCGTGTCATCTGGCGAAGTGAGCTGCCACAAAAAGGCACAAGAGGCACAAAATCGGAAATGGATCAAACTCCAGTGACGTGACCGCTGCCGTGGATTCAAAAATTTCCTCGTGCGGCTTCTGAATCAGTATTCCCCCTTGTGCTTCTTGTGCCTTTTCGTGGCCAATCAATCTTTTCTTCTGATGGCGGATCACCGGTTAGTGCTGACCGTGAAGTCGTGTTGCCCTCGCAGGTCCTTCGCGGTCTCAATGATGAGCCGATATGCCACGTCAGGCTTGAGCGGATCGGGGCGCGCTCCTTTCACGTCCGGTCTCATGCCGCGAATCCCGGCGCCGTAATTAAACGTGGATGTCGGCACAGAGTTGGAATCCGAAACCAGTTTCCAGATCGCGTGCGGAAATTTATTCGTCTCCATGTCGGCCACGAGGACGACTTTGACGCTGGTCAAAGAATAAAACCCGTTTAACGAAAATGTCACAGGAACGCCAAGATCAACGCCACGCCGCGCGCCTGGATTCGGTCGCATCCACGGACTTGGGCGGTGATTGATCTGAATAATCTCCGGCGCGAATGAGTCTCTGTTCAGGTAGAAGCTCAGGCTGGCGAGGCCGAGGATCAGGATCGTGATGGAAATGATTTTCGTTTTCGACATGCCTTGAATTGACGGAAATAATTTGCCGAGTATTCGACGGATAACAGTTCAAAGCAATGCGTGACATGAAGAAGTTCAACTCCGAAAAACAAATGAACGGTGGAAATAAATCGCAGGGGTTCACCCTCATCGAACTGCTGGTGGTCATCGCGATCATCGCAATCCTGGCGAGCATGTTGTTGCCCGCGCTGGGTCGCGCCAAGGAATCCGCCCATCGCATCAAGTGCGTCAATAATCTCAAGCAGCTTTCCTTCTCGCTGAAGATGTACGCGGACGACAGCAACGGGCTGATGCCGCCGCGCACGAATCGTTGGCGTTGGCCCACGGCGTTGCGCGATGGCTATCGGGATTTGAACATCTTGATCTGCTCCACCGATGCGACGCGCGGCGTGCCGCCGACGGTAGATGCGTCTCCGTTGGAAACCCAATCTGACTCCGCACCGCGCAGTTATCTCAACAATGGCTGGAACGATTATTTCTGGCGCGAGACTGGAAATCCGGACGTGAACACTTACATCGGAATCAGCATGAAAGAGAATGCCGTTCGCAAGCCTTCAGACACGATCGCTTTCGGAGAAAAGAAAAATATTTCCGCGCCGCCGCCGGAGGATCGCCTGTCGAAACATTTCTTTATGGATCTCATGGAAGGGAAGGGGAACGACGCGGATCAAGTAGAGCGTGGTTGTCACGCAGCGCGGCAGTCGGGGACTTACACCAAGTCCGGCGGCTCGAACTACGCCTTCACTGATGGCAGCGCGCGATTCGTGAAATACGGGCGCGAAGTTTCGCCAGAGAATATGTGGGCGAACTCAGAGCAAGATCGTGCGGCGTTTTCGTGGTAGTGGTGAGGCGAATGCCAACTACCGGACAACATCGGTCAACTCATTGAAAGCAACTCTCCCCATCCGGCCGCCGCGCTCGCGCCCGTTGCGGCTGGTGGAGCGAGAGAGAATCTACGCCGCTGTTCGACAAGTTCTCACCAGCCTTGGTGGCCCTGCTGAAAATAGCAACGAACCAAAAATTCAATCGCAGCGCAGTCGGAACATGCGCGAGGATGAACTTGCCGGGATCGTCGCCGGGGATTGAACATCGAGATCATACCACGGCCCCATCACGGTCTCCGCGCCTTGCAGATGGAAGCCGTCGCCCGGCCAGGTGAGCGTGACGCCGTTTGTCGTGGCAGTTACTTGCAACGGAACGGGTGAGCAGGCTGGCACGGTCTGGAGTTGATGGATGAGGTAATCCATTTCCTCACCCGTGGTGATGCTCAACCCGGTGTAGGCCGTGGGCGGAGTTGAACTGGAGTCTAGCTCAACAAGGATTCGCAACTCCGTGCCCACGCATCCCAGCGTTCCGCAATCAAGTCCGCTGACGACAAAGATCGGATTCGTATCCGACAGACTTACCACACCAATGCCGGGGCAACCAATAACGCCGGGGAATCCGCCGAGCGTGACGAGCGAACTGGCGAGCGTGGCAGGCAGATGATTTGTTTCCGCCACGAGCGTGGCGCCGTTCCAAAGCTGCACGGTGACGTTGGACGTGCCCCAGTGCTGGAGTTGTGCGCCGAGGTTCACGCCGCCGAGACCGCTACCGTCCGGGGTGAGTCGCAGATTGAAGACGGGCGGCGGCGGACGATTCGTCGTCGTGCCGGGCGGCCAGCCGCGAATGGCGAATTGTTGTTCGAGCGGCGGCAGTCCGTTCGTATCGAGCGAGGTCATGCGTAGCTGGAAGCTGGCTGCGTGACCGAGTTCGGTCTCCACTCCTCCGCCAGTGTCGGTGGCAAAAAATTCCATGCCGCGCTCCGTGCCGTCGTCGTAAGCCTTCATCAACGTGACGTGCCCGTCGCTCCATTTACGACCGGACATGGTGATGGCTGGATTGTCGAACGCGAGTGTGGCGAGGTTGTTGACCGTGAGATTGAGTTCGGTGATCGGTGGCAATGGCAGCGGTGTTTGCGGCGTGATGATGACGCGCGCGGTTTTGTTCGTTCCAGTGGGACGCGGACGAGGGTTTCCGTAGATGCAGCCGTCCCAACCTTTGCGTCCCGCAGTCGGTGTCCAGTCGCAACCGGGCAATCCGAGGCTGAGTTCGCGCGTGAGCAGATCGAACGTCACCGTGACGAGCGCGTTCGTGTTGCCGTCCATCGGGCCGATGACAGCGAAGACGTTCGTGTCGAGCGCGGCACGGTCCACGATCACAGAGTCGAACAATTCGCCTTCCTCGCTGATGGCGACGGCTCGGAATTGCGCGGACGGATCGCTGACGATTTGCGGCGCGAGGCGGACGTTCCAACCGCAGTTCGTATCGCAACTGCGCTCGAAGCGGACGAGCGGAGTGCTGGCGGTTGAACCCGCGCCCGGTGGCAGGCGCAGTTCAAAGCTCGCGTTCGTTGGCGCGGCGAAATCCAGCACGGTGCTGAAGGTGAATTTCTCCGCCGGGCCGAGATCGAAGCGCACGCCATCCGTGCCGCTGAGATCGGCGAAGTCCACACCTTTGCCACCGTCCGGGAAATCGGGCAGATAGATGATGCGGCCCGTGGGCGGCGGGTATGTGATGATGCCGATGGCCTTGGTAAAACAGCCGAATTTCCAATGCGGCGGACGGACGCGGACTGTGAATGTGCAACTCGCGCTCGCGCCGCAGGAGTTGGTGGCCGTGCAGGTGACGGTGGTCGTGGTGTTGATCGGGAACGCGCTGCCGGACGGCGGCGAGCAAACAATCGTCCCGGTGTGGCCAAAGGCGGTCGGGGCGAAATTCGCGATGGCGTAATTGGTGCAGGTGGCCAGCACCAGATTCGGCGGGCAGACGATGGTGGGCTGCGGCGCGTTGACGAAGAACGGCACGACGCAGGTGTTGGTGATGCCCGCGCAGTTGGAAATCTTCACGGTGATGTTGGTCTGGCCTGCGCCGACGACTGTTCCGGCTGGCGGGGTTTGCGTGATGTAGATGCCGCCGCAGTTGTTCGAGATGCACGGTGAGTTTGAGAGCACGGACAGGTTCGGCACGAAGGCCTGGCACGCGTTCGTGGTGAGCAATGAAAGCGCAGAATCCATCAGACAATCGCAATTCACCGTGAGTGAACTGCCGTTCGTCGAGGTGATGACGGTCTGGCTCCAGTTGGTCGCGTTGCCGCAGGAGTCGGTGAGTGTCCAGGTGCGAACAACATTCACGGGACAAGCGCTGTTGGTGACGGTGCTGGCGAGTGTGACGGTGACGTTGTTGCCAACGCACGCATCCACGCCGATGGGCGCGGGATCAAAAGACCACGGCGCACCGCACGGGACAGTTTTTAGCGGAACGTTCGTGCAGAGGGCGGTCACTTTCACGGCGTCGAAGTAGTAGTAAGCCGCAGTGATTCCAAAACCGACCAACTGCGCGGTGGTGTTCGCGTCGGTGCGGAAGTTGCCGAGGATGAGTGTGTCTTCGCCGCCGGTTGCGGTGAACGTGCCGGAGATCAAAGTCCAATTGGTCGCAGAGCTGAGAATGTTGGTGGAAGGATTCACAACTTGCGGCGTGACGGCGAAGTAGCTGGGAAGATTGGTGATGTCGCCTACCGAGAAGTACGCGCCGACCTCGGCGGCGGCGTAGGAACAACCGTCCGCCCGGCTCACGCGGAACGACACGGCGTAGGATTGACCGGCGATCAACGGCGCGACGAGCGGCGTGGTGAGATATTCGCGGTTGGAATTTGTGCCGTTGCCCGTCGGGAAATAAACGTAGCAGCCGCCGTAGCCCGATCCGTTGAACGGGGATTGAGTGCCGATGAAGTTGGCCGGAACGGAGACGCCGGAGTTACCCGGAGCGCACGCGTGATAAAATTCTGAACTCCATCCGAACCACGGTTGGGCATTTTGTAGATACGAAAACGCCGGCGGGCATTGGAAGTAGTTCTCGAAATCCCCGTTCGGCACCATGTTCACGCCGGAACACAGCAAGAACGGCGGCGTGATGTCCACTTCGGTCACGACTTGTGTCACGGTCATGGAGTTGGCGCACGAATCGTAGATCGTCCAGACGCGCGTGTGAATCCTCGGACAAGTGCCGGTGACGGTCGTGCTCGTGATGAACACCGAGACGTAATCGCCGCTGCAATCGTCATAGACCATCGGCGTGTCGAAATCCCATTGCGTACCGCACACGACGGTTTTGTTGGTGAACGCACACAGCGGCACGACGGCGATGTCTTCGTAATAGTAATAGGCGAAATCGCGGAAGTTGGGGCTGGGTGAGTTTGTGCCCAGATGCACCACTGCGGTCGTCAACGCGTCGTTACGGAAATTGCCGAGCGTGATGTGATTCTCGCCGCCGACAGCCGTGAAGTTTCCTTGGATCAACACCCAGGTGTTTGTGGACGTGAGCAGATTCGCCGAAGGATTGACGACTTGCGGAATGAAATTCAGCGGGCCTTGCGTGGAGGGGCCGGTAATCGGGCCGACGGAAAGATGCGCGCCGATTTCCGAGATGGCCCAGCCCGAAACGTCCGCGAGATTGACGCGGAAGGAAACTTGATAGGTGATGCCAGCCACCAGAGGCGCGAGCAGCGGGGCTTCGATGTATTCGCGGTAACCGGGAACGGGATTCGTGCCGTAGCGAGAATAGACGAACGCTCCCATGTAGCCATTGCCGCTGAACGTTGGCTGACTGCCGCCGATATTGTTCGGCACGTCAACGGTTGGGAAAGTGGAACAGGCGTTGAAGTAGTCGGGCGTCGCCACGGTCGGATTGAACCACGGCATGGCGCTGGGAACTTGGCCGGGTTGCCACGGACACCACACGTAATTTTCGAACTGCGGATTCGGCGCGAGATTCGATCCAGCCGCGCAGAGCAGCGTGGGTGGGTTCGTGTCCACGATGGTCACGATTTGCGTGAGCACATTGGAGTTGCCGCAGGCGTCGGTGAGCGTCCAGTCGCGTTGGATCACGTCCGGGCAGTAGGTCAATGTGTTGGTGGTCGAAGTCACGGTCACGTTCAGCCCGCTGCAATTGTCGAACGCCGTGATGTCATCAAAATCCCATTGCCAGGGCTGGCCGCACTGGACGGTTTTGTTCGTGAGCGGATCGCAGAGCATGACCACGGACACGTCGTCAAAAAGATAGTAGGCGTAATCCGGTGCTGGCGCGGAGGGGTTGTGATTGGTCCAAGTCGTGTTCAAGTCGGTGCGGAAATTTCCAATCGTCAGATACGCTTCGCCGCCGTTTGCGACAAATGTGCCTTGAACGAGCATCCAGGAATTGGTTGAGCCGAGCATGTTGGTGGACGGATTTTCCACCTGCGGCACGACGTTGAAGTTGCGGTAGAATCCGTTTGTGATGAGCGGGCCTGGAGTAAGGCACGCGCCGATTTCAGCGATGGCGTAGGGACGGCTTTCCGCACAACTCACGTAAAACGAAACCTGATAACGTTGCCCGCCGAACAACGGCGAAAGGAGCGGCACTTCGAGATACTCACGGTAATCGCGATACGTGTTGTTTGTGTTCAAGCCGTACACCGACCACACCGCTGCACCGGCGTAAGCTTGGCCCGTCACCGGGACTTGGACGCCTGCCATATTGGTCGGCGTGGACATAAACGACCACGGCCCACCGCACGAGCTGAATAGATCGCTCGTGCCGTCCGTGGGCGTGAACCACGGCGACGCAAAATCAAACTGCGAGATCGAGGTGGGGCAATTCGTGTAACGCTCGAAGCTCGGATTCGGCACGAGGTTCTGGCCGCATTGCCGGCCCGGCGGCGTGGTGTCCACCGTGGTGACTTTCTGGGTGCAGGTGGTGATGTTGCCGCAGCCGTCGGATATGGTGAAGACGCGCGCGATTACTTCTGAACACAACGTCTGGCTGAGAACATTGTCGGTTGACGTGACCGATACCCCGCAGCACGAGGAGACAATCACCGGTGAGTCGAAACTCCAGCCGCTGCCGCATTCGACGGTTTTGTTCGTGGGACAAATCACGGTGAGTGGCGGCGTCGGCACTTGCGGCAGCACGGTGATCGAGACGGCGCAGGAGACGTTGTTGCTTTGCCAATCGGTGACCACGACGTTGAGGACGTAAGTTCCAACTGACAGCGGGAAACCGGGCGGGAAATTTTGTGTGCAAGAGCCGGGAATCATGTTCGTGCCGAAACAATTCACCGCCAGTGCGCACAAGTCCGGCACGACCGCCGGGCACGTCAGCGTGAGGTTCGTGAGACAATTGCAGTTGATGGTGACGGGCGCGTTGGAGACGGCGTTCAAGATCACGTCGTCCAGAACGAGTTCATCGGACATGCCGTTCGGATCGAGGTAGTGACCCCAGTTGATCCACTCGAAGGTGACCGTCGAAGTCGTTGGTGTGAAATAAACCTGATAGCGCTGGGAGTCACCAATCGGGCCGTTGCCGCTCGCTGCTGCGAAGTAAAGCGTCTGCTCTCCAGAGATGTTCAAACCAAAAAATCCGTCCACAAGAAATCCCATCGGTCCGACGTTTTCGCCGCTCGTCCAAAAATCCAGCAGGTAAGTCGTGGATGGATTCAGTCCTGAGACCGTTTGCTGCAACGTCACCGGACCATCCGTGGGTTTGGGCAAAATGACCGGAGGATTGGTAAATGAAACAAGACCGCTGGTTGACTCCACCGGAAAAGGGATCACCAACGCCATGATCCCTGCGCCGAAGTACACGCCGTTCGTTCCGTGCGGGAGCAGATCGCTGAACCGCGTGCCTCCAAATCCATCATTGCCCCACACGGCATAACTGCCCGCCTGTCCGGATGCGATCCAACCCGTCAGCGACATGGTCGGCGTCAACGCAGTGCCGGTCGCCCAGTAGGAATAATTCGTCGCCACGCCCGCGTCCGCCTCGAAGCTGCCATTGACCAACAGATTCAACGGGCGATTGCCCACGAGCGTGTCGTTGCCGGTGACGGATAGAACCGTTGCCCGCGCGGACGATACGCAGGCGAGCAGTGCGACGAATAAAACCAGCCGGGCAGGGAAGTAGAGAGTTTTCATAAACGATAATTTACGGGTGACAATGAGCAGTCTGCCAATGACTGAAACGAGAGATATGGGCGCGCCTTGCGGGCGACCAACGAGATGCGGGTCGTGACCGGAAGGTCAATCCCGGATTGTTGCAGAAAGAAAGCGCGCATGATTGGCAGTGGGAACGTCTCTATGAAAGCCCGGCTGGCTGGATAATCAAGTGAAATTTAGCCAGCACTGACCCTAGTGAGTCGCGAAGTGTTCTGTTTGCCCAGTGTGGTCGAAAACCGCCAGACAAACGGGGCTGGCGGCGCGGTGGAATTTATTTTTGCGCGTTCGCCTATCTTGTTACATAGCGCGTGAGCGAATCAGTTCAAGCCTGTGAACACGGCTCATGGCGGGTGTCATCGAATCCATTCATTCCTCAGTCGCAATCTGTTCATGTGAATTGCCCGGGCGGCGGCGACGCTTGGTACCGACCCTGCGTTGGGTGGCGGTGCATGGAAAAACCCCCTTCGGTGAGCAGCTCGTTTTGGAAGACAGGTCACTGGCCAACTCTGGTCAGTTCCTTTCTCTATTTTGATTTCAGTTTCATGGTGTGGACGCTGCTTGGCGTTCTCGCCAATCAGATCGCCGCGCCGGAATCGCTTAACCTCACCACGCAGCAACGCTTCTTCATGGTGTCCGTGCCGATTTTGTTCGGCGGCGGTTTCCGCTTGGTGTTGGGACTGTTGGTGGATCGCATCGGCGCAAAGACGACCGGCATCATCGCGCAACTGATTGTGATCGGCGGATTGTTGGTCGCGTGGAAGTTCGGATTAAAAAATTACGAAGCCACACTGCTCATGGGCATGGTGCTGGGTGTGGCGGGCGCAAGTTTTGCCGTGGCGATACCCCAAGCGGGCCGCTGGTATCCGCCGCACATGCAGGGCTTGGTGATGGGCCTTGCCGGAGCGGGCAACATCGGCGTGGTGATTGATTCTCTGCTCGCACCACGGCTCGCCAACGCTTATGGCTGGCCTGCAGTGTTTGGTTTCGCACTGATTCCGGCGGTCTTGGTGCTGGCGGTTTATGTTCTCGTCTCGAAAGAACCGCCGTTGAAGTTGCCGCCGAAAAAGATCGGCGATTACTTCCGCATGTTCCGCGACAAGGACGTGCATTGGTTCTGTTTCTTTTACACGGTCACGTTCGGTGGATTCGTCGGACTGGCCTACTCGCTTGGAATGTATTTCAAAGATCGTTTCGGCCTGACGAACTCGCAGTCCGGCGACCTCGTCGCGCTTTGCACAGCGGTCGGCGCGCTGGGGCGACCGATTGGCGGCGCGATTTCAGATCGCATCGGCGGCATCCGCTCACTGTATGTTTATTACTCTGTGGCGTGCGTGGCACTGATCTGTGGCGGCTTGATCAACAACATGTGGATGAACGTCGCGGCGTTCTTCATCGCGTGCGCGGCGTTCGGCATGGGCAACGGCTCGGTGTTCCAGTTGCTCCCGCAACGGTTCGGCAAGGAACTCGGCGTGATGACCGGACTCGTTGGTTGCGGCGGCGGTCTCGGTGGATTTTTGCTGGCGAACATGATGGGCCAGAGCAAACACATCTTCGGCAATTACATGTTCGGGCTGGTGGTGTTTGCAATCCTGTGCCTGCTCGCGCTCGTTGGTCTGACTCTCGTGAAGAAACGCTGGCGCACAACGTGGGGCGCGTTGTCAGCCGCCCGGATTTGATTTCATGGTCGCACGCCATCCAACAGAATCGCCGATGAAACCAGCCAGTGGACGTGACATGGCAGCCCGGGTGTTTTCTCTCATTAGCACCTGGCTTCAGCCAGGTGACGGTGATCGGTTTGAAGAATCAGCCGTTTCAACGGCTTCAAGCTCGCAGTCGAAGCGGTTGAAACCGCTGTCGCCTCATCACGCCAACCACACCGGGCTGAAGCCCGGTGTTAATGAGATGGAAACCACGCCAGACCCGGCCAAAACCGATTCAACAATTGTGAAGTTTCCCGCGATGCCCGAAACTCTCCTCGGCTTGAAAACTCGCATCACCAGTTGCGCGATCGGTCGCGTGAAAGATCAGCCTTCCGCCGATGTCTGCGATGGCCGCCCGCACAACGACATCGTGATCGCCGCGCTCGCGGATGGTGTGGGTCGCGCCGAGATGGGGCGCGAGGCTGCGGAGAAAACCGTCGCGAACTTCATCAGCTATTTCAAATCGCGCCCGCG